>WBOU01000010.1 GCA_009268125.1 Chloroflexia bacterium SDU3-3
CGATCATGGGTTGAGGCGGATTGCTTGCTGGGAGCGCAACTGGTGGTGTGCATAGTCTGGCACGCATGATTGCGGGTCTTGCCGCATCCTGACGCCCTGGCTAAGAAAGTGACACCATGTGAGGGGCGTTGCCCCCTTGGAACCCCCAATTTCGGGCGTTCCTATGCTGAAAACAGGTGGCTGGTGTTCGTGCATATGGCCAGTTCGCACGAGCGGCACCTTCGCCGCATGGGCCGGGTGGGCAGGCAGCGACGATAATCACACATTGCGGTCATCGTGTCGGGGGCGATGACCGCAATGCTCTACACCGGGTGTAGGGGCGGATCTGGTGTCCGCCCCATCGCCATGCACCGCAGGCATCGAGGCCCGATCCGATGCTTACGGCGAGTTCCGATGCGCTCCACGCCAACCGCATCGCTCACATCGAAGGTGTGTTCGATGACGACAATGACATGCGGCGTGGGCGGACACCAGGTCCGCCCCTACGGCGATGATGGCATCGCGCGCACGCCCGGCACATCAGATCGCCCCGTGTACCGCATCCCGATGCCCGAACAAAGTGACACCATGGGAGGGCGTTGCCCCCTTGGAACCCCCAATTTCGGGCGTTCCTATGCTGAAAACAGGCGGCTGGTGTTCGTGCATGTGGCCAGTTCGCACGAGCGGCACCTTCGCCGCATGGGCCGGGTGGGGAGGGTTGGCTTCTCGCCCTATTCCACTATCATTTCTTGCCCTTGGTGCCTTGGCGTCTTGGTGGTAAAACCGTTCTTTTGTCTTCGTGGCAAAAAAAACCCGCCGCCCATGCGGGGCGGCGGGGGGAGCGTGCGAGCTAGTCGCGGGTGAGCTTGCGGTACACGATGCGGTGCGGGGTGTCGGCGGCCTTGCCCAGGCGCTTGCGGCGGTCCTCGGCGTAGTCGGAGTAGTTGCCGGGGTACCACACCACCTGGCTCTCGCCCTCGAAGGCCAGGATGTGCGTGGCCACGCGGTCGAGGAACCAGCGGTCGTGGGAGATGATCACGGCGCAGCCGCCGAAGTTCTGCAGGCCCTCCTCCAGCGCGCGCAGGGTGTGCACATCCAGGTCGTTGGTCGGCTCGTCGAGCAGCAGCACGTTCGCGCCGCTCTTCAGCACCTTGGCCAGGTGCACGCGGTTGCGCTCGCCGCCGGAGAGCGCGCCGACCTTCTTCTGCTGATCCGACCCGGCGAAGTTGAAGCGCGCCACATAGGCCCGCGAGTTCACCTGGCGGCTGCCCAGCTGGATGATCTCCGCGCCCTCGCTGATCTCCTCCCACACGGTGTTGTCGGGGTTGAGCGTGGCACGGCTCTGGTCCACATAGCCCAGCTGCACCGTCGAGCCGACCGCCAGCTCGCCGGAGTCGGGGGTCTCCTGCCCGGTGATCATGCGGAACAGCGTGGTCTTACCAGCGCCGTTCGGCCCCACGATGCCCACGATCCCGCCAGCGGGCAGCTCGAAGTTCAGGTTCTCGTAGAGCAGCCTATCGCCGTAGCCCTTGGCCACGCCTTTGGCCTGCACCACCACATTGCCCAGGCGCGGCCCCGGCGGGATGAAGATCTCAAGCTCGCGCTCGCCCTTCTCGGCGCTCTGGTTCAGCAGCGACTCGTAGGCGGTGATGCGGGCCTTGTTCTTGGTGGTGCGGGCCTTGGGGCTCATGCCCACCCACTCAAGCTCGCGCTTGAGCGTCTTCTGGCGCTGAGACTCGTCCTTCTCCTGCTTGGCCAGCTGCTCCTGCTTCTGGCCCAGCCAGGATGAGTAGTTGCCGCGCCAGGGGATGCCGCGCCCGCGGTCTAGCTCCAAGATCCAGCCCGCGATGTTGTTGAGGAAGGCGCGGTCGTGGGTGACGGTGATGACGGTGCCCTTGTAGTCTTGCAGGTGGCGCTCCAGCCAGGCCACCGAGTCGGCATCGAGGTGGTTGGTCGGCTCGTCCAGCAGCAGGATGTCCGGCTCCTGCAGCAGCAGCTTGGTGAGCGCCACGCGCCGCCGCTCGCCGCCGGAGAGCACCGCCACCGAGGTGTCGGCGGGCGGGCAGCGCAGCGCGTCCATGGCCAGCTCAAGGCGGCTGTCCAGATCCCAGGCGTTGGTGGCGTCCAGCTTGTCCTGCACCTCGGCCTGCTCGGCCAGCAGCGCGTCCATATCGACATCTGGCTCGGCGAACCTCTCGTTGATCTCGTCAAACTTGCGCAGCAGATCGACGATCGGCTGCACGGCCTGCTCGACCACCTGCCGCACGGTCAGGGTATCATCCAGCTGCGGCTCCTGCTCAAGGTAGCCGATGGTGTAGCCGGGCGAGATGGTGATCTGGCCGTTGTAGGACTGATCGACCCCGGCCATGATCCGCAGCAGGGTGGATTTACCCGCGCCGTTCAGGCCGATCACGCCGATCTTCGCGCCGTAGAAGTAGGAGAGCGAGATGTCCTTGATCACCTCTTTGTTGGGCGGCACCACCTTGCTCACCCCGATCATAGAGTAGATGACCTTCTGCGTATCCGTCACTCAGAACCTCTCTTGCTTGCATGAATACAGGCGCTCGCCGATAATAGCGGCGCTCGGGCTACACAGTGTAGCACAAGAATCCGCCGCGCTAGCGCGCCCCGCCCCGCCAGGCATGGTCTAGGTGTTCGCAGGCAGAACGCAGATTCTTTTGCCACCAAGACTCCAAGGCTCCAAGGAGCAACAAGAACACCTTTACCACAAAGGCACAAAGACGCGCAGCATCATGCTGCGCGATACAGCAATCGCCCCCCGCCATCCCACAGCAAAAAAGGCAGCCACCAACACTATGAAGCTCGGCACTATGCTACCCAAGCCACCCCAGCGCGCCGCCTCGCGCTACTGGGAGATCGACGCGGCCCGCGGGCTAGCCGTCATCCTCATGGTCTACTTCCACCTGATGTGGAACCTGTACTACTTCGGCGTGTCGCAGGTGAATGTGTTCATCGCGGGCTGGCAGGGCTTTGCGCGCGGCATCGGCTCGGCATTTATGCTGCTGCTGGGGCTGTCGCTGGCCATCCGGCGCGAGAAGGTGACGGGCGAGCTGGTGCCCTACCTGCGGCGGGCGGCGCAGATCTTCGGCTGCGGGCTGCTGGTCACAGCGGTGACATTTGTGGCCATGCCGCAGGAGTACATCGTCTTCGGCATCCTGCACCTGCAGGGTGTGGCGCTGCTGATCGCCTACGCCAGCGCGCGGCTGCCCGCCTGGGCCAACGTGCTGGCGGGCGTGGTGGCGGTGGCCATCGGCGCGGCGGTGGCCAATGTGTTCAGCCCCGACCCGTGGCTCATCCCCTTCGGCGTGCAGCAGTACGACCGCGCCATGGCCGACTACTACCCGCTGTTCCCGTGGCTGGCCCCGGCGCTGTTCGGCGTGGCAGCGGGCAAGCTCTTCTACCCCGGCGGCCAGCGCAGCTTCGCCCTGCCCGAGCTGGGCGGGGCCGCCCCGCTGCGCTGGCTGCGCTTCCTCGGCAGGCACTCGCTGATCATCTACCTGCTGCACCAGCCGCTGATCTTCGCGGCGCTGGCCCTGCTGGGCCTGGGGTCGCTCTAGCGGCTAGGCCGTGCGCGCATCGCCTAGCAGGGTGTCGATAGGCAGATCATCCAGGCTGGCCAGCGCCTGGGGCGAGCCGCCGCCGCGATCGAGCGCCACCGCGCCCATGCCCGCCGCCCGCGCCGCCGCCGCGCCCGCCGGGCTGGCCAGCACCAGGCAGCGCTCGGGCGGGATGCCCAGCAGCCGCGCCGCAGCCGCGGCCATGTCGGCAGCGCCCGCGCTGGCCGGGGAGCCGCCCACGTCGGCGTCGAGCATGTCGAGCAGCGACACGCCTGCGGGCAGCGCGATGCCCAGCGCCTCGCCCATCAGGCCGCCGCCCTCCACAAAGGCGCTCACATCCACCCCGCCCAGCACCGCCCCCGCGTGGGGCAAGGACGAGGCCGCCGCCAGCTTCAGGCCCTGGTCTTTCATGCGCAGCAGGAAGCGCAGCGTGTCGGGGTAGACTGTGAACTCGCCGCGCTGGACCAGCTCCTCCAGCATGGCATCTTTCTGCACGCGGTAGAGGGTGGCGCGGCTGCCGTCCGGGTCGGGGATGTGAAAGACATCCAGCAGCGCCTGGGCGACGCGCTCGGGCGACTGGCCGTCGACCAGCGCCAGGTAGCGCTCGCGGGTGAAGGCCTGCGGGTTGTAGTGGATCTCGGGCTGGATGGGCAGCCACTCGCCCATCATCAGGCGGGCCAGCGCCTCGCGCCAGGCCTGCTCGTGGGGCAGCGCGGCCAGCACGCCATCGATATCGAGGATCACTGCCTGGTAGCGCATGGGGTTGCTCCTTTTCTTCGCGCCGCCGCTGCGCGGCACCATGGGCGACGCCGCACCACCTGCGCGGCCAGTGGCCGGGGTGGCGCGGCGTCGCTTTTGATCACACACCTGTGGGGCGGGCTACTTCCCCGTCACATCGCGCTCCCAGGCCTGCTGGGTGTTCTTCACGGCCTGCTCGCCCACGCCGGTGTCGACCTGCTCGCCCTCATCGATAAGCTCGCGCACCACCGAAAGCGGGATGTGCTCGCTGATATCGATCAGGATGGGCGTGATCTCCTTCAGCGTGCGCTGGGCCAGCTCGGCGGTGGAGGGGTGCTTTAGCGCCAGGCCGGTGGTGTGCAGCATGGTGTGGGCCATGGCCAGCAGCGAGAGGGCGGTGTAGTCGTCGCGCAGCATCTTCGAGACGGGGTCGCCGCGCACCTTATCGGTCAGGCCCGCAAACACGCCGGCCACCGCGCTCACCACCTCTTTCACTGGCGATGTGGCGCTCTCGCCCAGGTGCTTCAGGTGCGCCTCATACGAGCTGATCTGGCTTTCGAGCACGGCATCCAGCCGCGTGATGATCGGGTAGGCCGCCGTATCGGCCTTGGCGCGATCGTCGTGCAGCTGGCGCTCGACAGCCTCGTGGATATGTTTGGTCAGCGCAATCGTGTCGCCCACATAGCGGGTCAGCGCGTCGTTTGCCTTGCTGCCCTTCTCGTGGGCGGCTCGCTGGGTTCCTGTCATTGTATCTCTCCTTCTTCATCGAATGAGCCTGACAATCCATCCAGGGCGGTGGGAAGCGGGCCAGGCAGCCACACCTTCCACCATACGGCCAATAGAAGCAAGCCATGTGCCAGCGCCGCACAGCAAAGGCACCGCCAGCTGGCGGTGCCCAGGGTGCGGGGGCCTGATCTGCGCATGTGGCTAGGGCGAATCGGCCAGCGCGTCGGGGGCGGGCTGGGCGGCGCTGGCGGCACGCCAGTTCTGGGTGCGCAGCCGCCGCCCCAGCGAGACGGCCAGATTCTGCATCATATGCATGCCCATGCGCGGGTCGTCCTCGGCCAGGGTGTCCAGCGTCTGCTGCGAGAGCGTGAGCACCACCGCGCCATCGGGGCCAGCCAGCAGATCGGCGCTGCGCGGCGCGCGGTCGAGCAGGGCCAGCTCGCCCACTACGTCGCCGCTGTGGGCCACCGCCAGCTTGGTGGGGCTGCCGTGGCGGCCTAGCTCGGCGTCGGGGCGCAGCCACACCTCCAGCGTGCCATCCTGCACGATGTACATCTCGTCGCCGATCGTGTCGGCCCGCGCCACCATCTCGCCAGCGCCGTAGCTGTGGGTCTGCACCAGCGAGGCCAGCCGCAGCCGCTGGGCGTCGCCCAGCATGCCGCCCAGCTCGCAGCTGCGCAGGAACTGCGCGGTGGCCTGGATATCGGCCACATCCTGGTGCTCGGGCGCGGGGCCATCGGTCTCGGGCGGCAGGCCCAGGAACTGGGCGATGTGGCGCAGGGTCGGCACCGTCTGCTCGAACTGCGGCCAGTGGCCCGCATTTGGCACCAGGCGCAGGTCGGCGCGCGGCCACTCGTCGGCCACCGCGCCAGCGTCGCGCAGCGGCACGATATCATCCTCTGCACCCCAGATCACCAGCGCGGGCGGCTCGATCCGGCCCAGCTTGCCACGCAGGTCGCCGTGCTTCATCGCGCGAAAGCAGATCGCGCGGATCTTGCCCTGGCCGCGCCTGCGGGCGTCGGCGCGGATGCGCTGGTAGTCGTCGGCGTTCAGCTGGGCGCGCTCGGCGAAGTTGGATGGCTTGAGCAGATAGTCGGTGTAGTCCAGCGGGGTCTGGGCCAGAATGTAGATCAGCCATTCGAGAAAGGGGAAGCGCTCGACCAGCACGTGCGGCGCGATCAGCATGTTCACGCGCTTGGAGAGCCTGCCGCTGAGCGCGGGGTTGAGCAGCACCATGCGCTCGATCACCATCGGGTTGCGCAGCGCCAGGGTGGCGGCGATCTGCCCGCCCATCGAGTGCCCCAGCACCAGGATGGGTCGGTCGCTCAGCTGCTCGATGATCTGCCCGGCCAGATCGGCGTAGCCATCGATGGTGGGCGGCGTGGCGGGCGCGGGCGACTTGCCGAAGCCCGGCAGGTCGATCGCGTAGCAGCGGTAGCGCTTGCGCAGCGAGGGCAGGATAGGTGCCCACGTGAACGACGAGCTTGACCAGCCGTGGATGAGCAGGGCGCGCGGCGCATTGATCGGGCCATCTTCCTCGATATGCACGCGCTGGCCGTTGAAGGAGTACATCGGCATCGTTTTGCTCCTGGTGCGGCGTCGGGGGGCATATGCGGCCACCGAGGCAGGCAGCCGCCGTAGCAACAGGCAGGCCCGCGCGCCAGGGCAGGGTGGCCCAGGCGCGCGACAGGGTGCGCTACTTCAGCGGCTCAAGCGCATCCAGCGCAGGGATGAACAGGCTGCTGTAGATCTCGTCGTGCGAGGCCTTGGGGCTGACCACCAGCACCACGTAGGTCTCGCCGCCATCCTCGGCCAGGGCCAGGTCGCCGATCTCACCCTGGATGTTCAGCGTGTAGAGCTTCCAGGTGAGCTTCGCGCTGGTGTGGTCGCCCGAGGAGGCCACGTCATCGGTGATGCTGAACTGCTGCTTGAGCAGGTCGAGCGTCTGTTCGGCGCTCTGGGCGGCGCGGAACTGCAGGATGGCCAGGTCGCCGGTCTTGTTGGCGTAGGCCACGTCGCTCACCTGCTCCCAGCCCTCGGGCACCACGCTCTTCACGTGGCCGTCGGTGATCTCCACGCTCTTCAGCGTGATCGGCCCCTCGGGCACGGCGAACTCGGGGCCTTTCAGGTCGGCGATGCAGGCCGAGTCAGGCTGCTTGGTCGGGTCATCCAGAAAGGCGGTGGTGATGTCGGTGGCGCAGCCGCCATCCACACTCTGGCCGTGGCCATAGCCGGGGAAGTTGAAGTAGAAGCTCTTCGTGAGCGTCTTGGCGGCCTCCTCGGCGTCGGCGGGCGGCGTGGCGGGGTCGTACTCGCCCGAGAGCACCAGGGTGGGCAGGTCGCTACTCACGGCCTGGTTCTCGTCGGCCGGGGCCTTGCCCGCATCCCAGGCGTTACAGATCGGGGTGTAGTTGCCCGCATCGAACAGGCCGCGCTGCTCGGGGTAGGCATCGTCGGCGGCGGCCAGCTGCTCGGAGGTGTCGAAGGGGATCTCCTCGTTGCAGCGCACGGTGTAGAGCATGCCCACACTGATGTCTTTGTTCTGCATGGTGCTCAGGTAGGCCAGCCGCACCAGCAGCGAGTAGTCCTTGCCCGCCGCCGCATCGGCGATCGCGCGCGGCATCAGCGGGATGGCGCTGGTCTGGTAGAGCGCGAAGAACAGCGTGCCGATCACGCTATCGCCGCTCAGCAGCACCTTGTAGGTCTTGCCGTCATCCGGGTCGGTGGCCTCCTCGGTCACCGGGTTGGCGTTCAGCTGGTCGACCAGCTTGTAGAAGGTGTCCTTCAGGTTGGGGTAGGCCGTGTTGCAGGCCTCGTCCTTGGCGCAGCCCTCGAAGAAGGTGGTAAACGAGCGATTGGCATCCACCGGGGTCTCGGCCTCGCTCGACTGCAGCGGCACGACAGAGTCGAGGATCACGCTGCGGATGCCATCGGGGTGCTCGCGCATGGCCGTGAGCGCGAGGCGCGTGCCATACGAGATGCCGTAGACGTTCCACTCCTTGTAGCCCAGCGCCTGGCGCAGGTCGTCCAGGTCGGCGGCGCTCTCCACGCTGTTGTAGGCGGTGAAGTCCACCCCCTCTTTGGCCAGCCGGTCGTGGCACTTGAACAGCGCATCGTTGATCCGCTTGGTCGACTCCTCCAGCGTGTAGTGCTTATCCAGCTGGTAGTAGGCCTCGTCGGTATACTCCTGGCAGGCCAGGCTTGGCTCCGAGTAGCCGGTACCGCGCTGATCGAAGATGATAAAGTCGCGGTCGCCCGCGATCGGCGCGAAGATCCGCTCGAAGTTCTTCGACCAGCCCGAGAGCGCGTTGCCGCCGGGGCCGCCCTCCAGGTACACGATCGGGTCGGGCTTGGGGTTCTTGCTGGCGGTCTTGAAGATGCCGACGGCGATCTTCACCGTGCGCCCGTTATCCTTGGTGCGGTTCTCGGGCACGGTCAGGAAGCCGCACTCGACATCCAGGCCGCTGGGAACCTCGAACATGCACTTGGCACTGGCGTAGTTGCCATTGCCCTGGGCTGCGGCGGTGGCGCTTGGCTCGCCGCCTGCGGTGGCCTCGGGCGAGGCGGCTGGCGCGGCGGTCTGGCCAGCCGCCACCGTGGCCTGGGGCTGCGGGGTGGCCTGCCCAGCCGAGGGGCCGAGCGAGCATGCAGAGAGCAGCGTGCCGATAAGCAGCGCGCCGAAAAAGCGAGAACGCATAGTGATCAGAGGCTCCTTCCTGGCGATGGGTAGCACCCCACCGCGTACAATCTGACAGGCACATCATACCATTTTCAGCCGCCCGACGTCGGCCATGGCGCGCGCACCAGCAGCGCCAAAGCATTCTCGTTCGGGGGTGGGTAAAAAAACATGGCAGAATCAGGGAAGTGCAAGCATCTCACGTCTAGGCGCGGCAAGATGTTGCGATCGCGCCAGGCGACCATGCGGGTTGCAAAAACCATTATCGACGCGATATACAGGCTGCCGAGGTTCCGCTAGGAAAAAGCAGCCAGCCTGCGCTAAAGGCGGCGTTCTTGCTACGGTGAGGATTATGGCCAGTTGGCATCTCGGTACGCCTTCGCCGGATGGGCGAGGCCGACATGATGCTTGCACAGCTCGACATGACGCTTGCACAGCTCGACATGATGCTTGCACGGCTCAACATGATGCTTGCACAGCTCAACATGATGCTTGCACGGCTCAACATGACGCTTGCACGGCTCAACATGATGCTTGCACAGCTCGACATGATGCTTGCACGACTCAACATGACGCTTGCACAGCTCGACATGATGCTTGCACGGCTCGACATGATGCTTGCACGGCTCGACATGATGCTTGCACGGCTCGACATGATGCTTGCGCCGCATCCAAATGCCCATAGCCAGTTCACCGGCCCGCCACACAAAACCGCTGGCCCCTGGTGCGCGCCTTCCGGCGGCATAGCGCCAGCAGAGCACAGGAACATCTGCTTGTCCCACTGGCAGATTGATGGCTTGGCGGTATGCGCTCCCGTTTTCTTCCCTGCGTATGCTCGCGCCTTCATGGTATTCGTATTCTTTTGCTCCCTTGGTGGATTGGCAGCTTGATGGTAAACCATGTGACAGCGCAGCCATCCTAACCCGCACGCAAAACATCCCCGCGCTACGCATAACCATGGTATGATAGAGCATCGTTTGCAGCTGTACCATATGACACCCAGATCCGTACCGACATTTGAAGCGGCACCGCTCGACAGCTACGCCGAGCGGATCACCACCGGGGTCGCCATGCTCGGCGGCATCCTGATGCTGCCCGCGCTCTTCTCCTACCTCAGCCGCATCCCGATCCCGGCGGCGGTGGTGGCGGTCGGCATCGCGGCGGCCCTGGCGATCTTCCTGCTGCTCAACTACGCCATCCAGCCCACCCGCTACGAGATCGGCGCGACCGAGCTGATCATCCGGCGGCGGCTATGGCGGCGGGTGCGGCTGCCCTACAAGCAGCTGCTGGGGGTCTCCGAGGCGGCGGCCATGGCCGAGGTGCCGCGCGTTGGGCTGCGCTCGGCCTTCAACGCCGGGGTGTTCGGCTACGAGGGGCCATTCCAGCTGCAGCCCTACGGCAAGATCGCGCTCTCGGCCACCAACCGCGAGCGGCTGGTAGCGCTGGCGCGGATCGACCACATGCCGCTGCTGATCAGCCCGGCCAAGCCGCGCGACTTCGTGGCGGCGCTGCGCGAGGCGCTGCAGCGGGCCGACCCATAGCGCGCGGCGGCGGCCACGCGGGGCGGTGGCCAGCAGCCCGCAGACCGGACAAAGCTATGCCGCAGTTCCCACAAGCCAGCCAGCTAAGCCTGCCCTGCCGATTCGCACAGGTGGTGCCCGGCGCGCTCCACGCCGACGGGCGGCGCTACCTGCCGCTGCTGATCTTCAGCCTGCCCGGCGGCCTGCAGCTGGGCGTGGTCGACCGCCACCACCGCGTCGATCTGACCCAGGCGGGCCGCGAGGGCAGCGCCCAGCTGGTATTCCTGCTCAGCACCATCCGCATGCAGCAGGGCGAGCGCCACGCAGGCCTGCAGGCCGAGCCAGATCTGGGCGGCAGGCCCAGCACCCAGCCCACCGCCAGCGGGCGCGTGCTGGCCGTGCCATCGTGGGAGACCGAGAAAGAGCACCTGCCTTACGAGATGATGTACACCGAGCTGCTGCTCGATGTGGGCCTGGGGGTGATCGGGGTGCGCACCCATATGACGGCCCAGCGGCTCGATGAGGCGCTGGGCCAGCCGCAGCTTGCGGCTGGCGACTGGATCGATGTCGGGCGCTCGCGGATCGATATTCTGGCATTCCTGCCCAGCGCGGGGGGCCAGCAGGGCGCAAGCGCCACATCACCCTAGGGAACTAGCTGGTTCAGCCATCTTAGTCTGCATCACAAAACCATGATCGAATGCATCCCTAACTTCAGCGAGGGCCGCCGCCCCGAGATCATCCACGCCATCGCCGACGCCGTGCGCGCCGTCTCGGGCGCATATGTCCTCGACATCCACATCGACCCCGACCACAACCGCAGCGTCATCACCTTCGCAGGCGAGTTCGACGCGCTGGCCGAGGCCGCCTTCCGCGCCGCCGAGGCCGCCACACTGCTGATCGACATGAACCAGCACAAGGGCCAGCACCCCCGCATCGGCGCGACCGATGTGATGCCCTTCGTGCCTCTGCGCGGCGCGACCATGAACCAGTGCATCGAGCTGGCCCGCCTGGTCGGCAAGCGCATCGGGGCCATGCTCGACATCCCGGTGTATCTCTACAGCGCCGCCGCCACCACGCCCGAGCGCCGCGAGCTGCCCAACCTGAGAAAAGGCGAGTACGAGGGCCTGCGCGACAGCATCCAGCACGACCCCGCCCGCGCCCCCGACTACGGCCCGGCCCGCATGGGCACCGCCGGCGCCACCGTGATCGGCGCGCGCGAGCCGCTGATCGCCTACAACCTCTTCCTCAATACCAGCGACGTGTCGATCGCCAAGCATGTGGCGCGCGCGGTGCGCGGCTCCTCGGGCGGGCTGCGCGGCGTGCGCGCCCTAGGCATGCTGGTGGGCGGGCGCGCCCAGGTCTCCATGAACCTAGTGGACTACCGCCACACGCCCATCCACCGCGCGGTGGACATGGTGGCCCGCGAGGCGGCGGCCTACGGCGCGCAGGTGACGGCGGGCGAGCTGGTGGGGCTCATCCCCGAGGACGCGCTGATCGAGGCGGGCAAGGTGGTGCTGCGCCTGCCGCACCTGGCCGACGCCCAGATCCTTGAGCGCAGGCTGGCCCAGGCGATCGAGATCGACAACGAGCGCAAGAACGCCAAGACCCTGCGCGCCCGGCTGGCGGCGCGGCGGGCCGAGCAGCGGTCGAACCACAACGGGGCCGCCAGCAACGGCACTGGCAGTCCGCCCTTCCCGCTCGAATCGCAGATGGACACGCTCTGGTCGCACTCGGTGCAGGCCCTGGCCGCCGCCGTGCAGGAGCTGACATCGGCTGGCATCCAAGAGCGGGTGCGCGCCATGCTGCGGGTGCTCGGGCGCGAGCTGATCGAGCTGACCGAGGAGGAGCGCTCGCCCAACGTCACGGTGCGCGCCCAGGCCCTGCTGCTGATCGCCCGCCGCGCGGTCAAGGCCACCGAGTCGCTGGCCTCGCTGGCCGCCAGCGACGAGACCTCGCGATCGATCATCGTAGTGCATCTGGCCCACTCGGTGGCCACCACCGCCCGCCTGCGCGCGCTGGACATCCTGCCCCAGCTTGAAGAGCAGCAGCGCCAGCTGCTCGACCAAGAGTTTGCTATCTACACCCAGCGCGCCCGCGATTTGCTCGCGCGGATCGACCCCCTGGCCTAGTACGGTGGCATACCATGTGCAGAAGCCAAAGCGGCACCATAACACCACCTATCACGATCCAAGAGCGCATTCTAGCGCACTGTTTTGACGCTCGCCTTTGATTGTGATAAGATACACAGGTGCCTACGAAGGCACAAAGTGAAGAAAGGACAGAAAATGTTCTCGAAGGTTCGTACCCTGATGGCGGGCGTCGCGGTTGTTGGCGCATTCGCCCTTTCGGCATGCGGCGGCGGTGGCGGCGGCGGTGGCGGCGGCGGCCTGACCCTCGACACCGGCGACGCGATCTCCTTCAAGGAGACCAGCCTGAGCGCTGCTGCAAACACCCCCGTCACCCTGACATACAACAACAAGTCGGCTGGCCTGCAGCACAACTTTGTGCTGGTCAAGGGCGGCGACGATGTGGCTGCCGAGGTCAACACGGCGGGCCAGGGCGAGGCCGACTACGTGCCGAAGGGCAACGAGAACGTGCTTGCCGCAGGCACCGTGCTCGACAGCGGCAAGAGCGAGACGATCAACATCCCGGCGCTTCCGGCGGGCACCTACACCTACATCTGCACCTTCCCCGCGCACTACG
This sequence comes from Chloroflexia bacterium SDU3-3, assembly GCA_009268125.1. Lineage (NCBI taxonomy): Bacteria > Bacillati > Chloroflexota > Chloroflexia > Chloroflexia bacterium SDU3-3. The sequence goes on from WBOU01000010.1 coordinate 12,921, forward strand.
ACGCCGGCATGAAGGGCACGCTCACCGTCAAGTAAGCGCGCCCAACGCCACAGGCACACCCAAGGCAGAAGGCTCGGCCGCCAAGGCCGCCGCCATCTGCCTTTTCTTATGTCAGCTCCGGCATCTCCACCGGATCCTCGCGCGGCTCGCACACCCCGCAGAACAGCGCCCGCGCCGTCACCACCGCCTTCTGCTTGCCCTTCACATCGGCATAGAGCGCCACAATATGCGGTAGCTCGCGGGCGTGATCCTTGCACACCGCCCGACCGCAGAACACACACGCCCCATGCGCCGGGCGCTCGCAATGCCAGCAGTTCATTCTATCCCCTCTTACAGCCGAATCTCGCCCTGAGCAAATCGTCAGGAAAAGCGAAGAAAGCAATACTTCACAGGAACCCTGCCCGATAGTAGTATAACGCCGATCTTTTCTTTTATTGGAAAGGTATGCGACTATGAAGGCGTCTTGGCACTGGAAGCTCACCATTCTTGGCAGCACGATCGCCTGCGCAGCCATGATGGGCATGCAGGCGGCCCAGGCCACCCCCCCCAGCAGCGCAGCGGAGACACTGGCCGCCCAGGGTGCGGCGGCACAGGGCAGCGAGTATGCCTTCACCATCGACCACGAGGATGGCGCAGGCATGTACCGTGTGGCCACCGGCAAGCTGGTGCGCAACCTGATGCCGGGCGATGATCTGCGCCCAACATGCTCGATCGCCGCCGGTGATGACAATGTGGTGTCGATCGCCAAGGCCTACAGCGGCAGCCGCGCTCAGATCTTCCGTTTCAACGCATCGACAGGCCGCTATATCACCACCCTGTCCCCTGACGCCGAGCTGGGCTGCCCCAAGCTGCTAGCTGGCGAGGGCCGCACGCTCTACGCGCTCAGCACCAAGCTGAAGCTCTACCAGATCGACCCCAAGACCGGCGATGTGATCGGCACGCTGTTTGATCTTTCCAGCGCCTACCCCGATCCTTCCACGCCTTCGTTTACGGCGAGCGATGTGAAGATCGGGCCACATGGCTATATCTATCTGCTTGATAATCTCAACAAGGTAATCGTGCGCTTCGACCCGCGCGCCAAGGCATTTCTCAGCCCGGTTCGGCTGGATGCGGCAGGCCAGGCGCTCGGCTGGGAAATGGCCTTTGCCCCTGATGGCAGCTTCATCACCATCGAAGATCCGGTCAATCGCACCGGCACATCTGGCCCCTACAAGGGGAAGATCTTTCATTTCTCCACCAGCGGCGCGCTGCTGAGGGCGGTTGAGACCGACATCGAGCTGGCAAACTGCATCACCTACGGCCCCAAAGATACGCTGTATGTCTGCGACCAGCACGACATCAAGCGCTTCTCGTGGCCGGATGGCAAGCCATCGGGCAGCTTCCTGAAGAAAGATCTGACGACCGATCTGGTCTTCGCGGGGCACGGCAAGAGCCGCCACCACCACCGCGCCACCATGGGCGTGGTGCAGCGCGCCCAGCCCAGCGGCGCGGTTCGGACGGGCGAGCAGCTGACCTACACGATCGTGGTGCGCAACCACGGGCAGGGCAGCAGCCAGACCACCCGCGCCACGCTGGGGCTGGACCCCGCGCTGGTGCAGCTGCTCAGCGCCAGCTTCAGCCGGGGCGACTCGTGGGTGCGCGAGGCCTCGGCCAGCCAGGTCACGCTTAGCTTCGGCCCCATGCGCCCCGGCGACACCCTGACCGCCACCGTGGTGCTGCAGGTGCTGCCCACCGCGCCCGTGGGCGCCACCATCGGCGGGCGGCTGACCACATCGTGGGATGATGCGGCGGACGGCGGCGCGGGCCAGAGCAACCTGGCCCAGGTGACGGTGGCCGAGCAGGCCGCCAGCGCCCCCGCCGCCACCCTGGCCATCGCCACGGCGGACGGCGGCCTGCGCATCCGCGCCCAGGGCTTCATCCCGGGCGAGCCGGTGGCGCTGTGGGCCAACACCACGGGTGGCGCGGTCGCCGAGCTGCCCCGCACCGCCGCCGACGATGAGGGCGCGCTCGACGCCACGCTGGCCCCGGCAACCCTGGCCCCTGGCAGCTTCGCCTCGCTGGTCGCCCACGGCGTCTGGAGCGGCACCGAGCTGGTGGGCGCACCGTAGCGCCTGCCACAAATCCATCGGGCCAACCATTTCTGGAAGGTCGAAAAAGAGCCACTCAATATTGGGTGGCTCTTTTTATTTTATTTTAGCACACAAGCACATATAGCATAGACATATCCAAAATAATAAACACCATGCTATTTCTACGCATATTATTCACAACTATACGCTATTTTGTACGCAATATTAATAATATCATCCAATTTCCAGAATACCTTCTCTCTATTTACATTATCTAACCATACCTTTTGCATTCATCCGGATAAAATCACATAAAATAGTGGAAGCACACCTAGTAAAACACTACACTATTCTCATATAAGAAGTGCTTTACTACAAAGGATGTGTCTATGTTTTCCTCCATCGCTCGCTGGAAGACCGCCATAGCCGCTATCGCCATCGCATCAATGGCCCGCCGCCAGCTACAAGGCCTGTTCGAGGGCACATACATTGCCGCTAGCGCGTTCCTGACAAAAAAAGCAGAAAGCTGTCAGTCTATGCGTTTCTTTTCGCCATCTCATTCGGCTATGCTAGATCAACATGAACTTGTCACTCTTTTTCCTGAAATGAAAGCGGTCCAAGTCCAATGATCAAACGAAACACCCAAGCGCTAGCGCTCCTGGCCTGCACCGCGCTCCTGGCCGGGGCTGCCCCGCTGGCGGCCAATGCCTCAACCCAGCCCGCCGAGGGCCAAATCTACAGCGTCTACTTCCCCTATGTGCGCAGCCCCAACAACCACCGGCTCCTCAGCTCATTGGCCAAGACCTATACGAGCCAGTGCTGCAACAGCCTCGGCGTGAGCAGCCTCGATGGTAGCAAGACACAATCGCTGCCCCTGCCGATCGAGGTCGAAGCACCCATTATGCACGGCACCTACGGCGGCAGCTGGGCGCCCGAGGGCGATCAGATCGCCTACTACTCCACCATCAGCGACACCATCTCGCTGCACACTATCGACAGCGGCATCACCAGCATGATCACGATCACCACCGACCTGCCCACCGCCAGCACCTACGAGTGGGCACCAGTGGGCACCAAGCTGGCCTACACCGCAGCAGACGGCACCTATGTGAGCGACAGCCACGGAGGCACGCCCACCAAACTGCTCGACACCACCGGCCAGCGCCTGCTGTGGTCGCCCGATGCGCGGGGCCTGGTGGTGGCCTCGGCAAGCGCCACGGTGACAGACACCGAAGATCTGGTATTTGCGGATGTGGCCGGAGGCGGCAGCGCCAGCATAGCCGAGGCCGCGCTCTCGAATACGGCGCGCTGGTCGCCCAAGGGCGGCGTGGTCGCCTTCGCCACCGCCAGCCAGGTGGCGCTCTTCACCACCGCCGACCGCAGCCTCGCCAGCATCAGCGCCGATGTGGGCAGCGCCGATAGCTACGCGGGCGAGTGGTCGCCCGATGGGGCGCATTTCGCCTTCCTGCACGGCCAGAAGCTCTCGGTCTACACCCTGGCCGACAAGAGCACCAAGGAGATCGCCGCAAACGCCAGCAGCTTCTCGTGGTCGGCCACGGGCAGGCTGGGCTATGTGACTAATGTAAACAGCGAGACGGAGCAGGGCACGCTGAAGGTAAGCAGCGGCGATGGCAGCAGCGCGGTAGATGTGGCTACCAAAGTCTACAGGTGGAATTCGACGTGGTCTTGGTCGCCCGATGGTGCACAGCTGGCGTTTTACGGCGTACCCGCAGTGGCCGGTGCCAGCAGCAGCGCACAAGGAATCTACATCGCAGCGGCGGATGGCTCGCAGCCCAAATTCATTGATGCGGGGTTTTCACAAATAGCCTGGTCGCCTGACAGCAATGCGCTGGCAATCTCGACGAACAGCGGGCTACCGCCAAGCATAGAGCAAACCCAGATCGTCCATACCGACGGCACCAAAAGCGGCAGCGCCGCCGGAAACTGGCCCGAGTGGTCCCCCGATGGGGCATATGTGATCACATACGATGGGATGTCAAAGGGGCCACACGTAGCGGTGTTCACCATCCTCGACCAAAATGGCTCGACGATCCGGTCGATTGATGCCACCATGGGCAGCGGCTACACCTGGTCGCCCGACTAGGCCAGCGCCGCCGCCAGCGCCACATCGGCGCGCTGCGCGGCCACCAGCCGGATGCTGCCGCGCAGCTCGGCGGGCAGCGCCGCCAGCTCGGCGGCGGTGGCGGCGGGCAGCACCACGCTGGCGGCCCCGGCCCGCTGGGCCGCCAGCAGCCGCTCGCGCAGCCCCGGCGCGGGCAGCAGCCGCCCGCCCACGGTGAGCGCCCCGGCCAGCGCCAGCCGCGCCTGCGGCGGCCTGCCTCTGGCCAGCGAGGCCAGCGCCGCCGCCACCGCCAGCCCCAGCGCGGGCGTGTCCGAGGCCAGCGCGCCGCTGGGGATGTGGATGTGGATGTCGTGCGCGGCGAAGAAGCCCGCATCCAGCCCCAGCGCGGCGGCCTCGGCCCGCACCCACGAGAGCGCGGCCTGCGCCACCTCGTACACCGCATCGCCCGCGTGGCCAGTGAGCATGAAGCCCAGCCCGCCCGGCATGGCCGTGGCCTCCACCAGCAGCATGTCGCCGCCCTCGGGCGTGAGCAGCAGCGCGGGCACGGTGCCGGGGCGCGGCGGGGCCGCCAGCTCGTCGGGGGCGTGGCGCTGGCGGCCCAGGTAGGCCCGGGCCGCATCCTCATCCACCAGCCGCATGGCCAGGGCGCGGCCCTCGGCCACCTCCGCCGCCAGCTTGCGGCAGATCGTGCCCAGCGCGCGGTCGAGGCCGCGCAGCCCCGGCTCGCGGGTGTACTCGGCCACCGCCACCCGCAGCGCCCCATCGGTCACGCGCAGCTGGTCGGGGTGCAGGCCATGGGCCTGCAGCTGCGCGGGCAGCAGGTGGCGGCGCGCGATAGCCAGCTTCTCGCCCAGCGCGTAGCCCGCCAGCGCCACCGGCTCCAGCCGCGCCGCCACGGCGGGCGGCACGTGCTCCCACACCTGCGCGCTGGCCACCACCAGCGCGGGCGCGAGATCCCAGGCCACCCCATAGTAGCCGTCGCGCAGGCTGCGCGGCGCATCCAGCGCGGCCAGCAGCGCCTGTGCTGCCTCGGCGCGCGCCGCTGGTGCCAGCGCATCCACATCTTCCAGCAGCAGCACCGCATCGCTGGCCCCGGCCCGCGCCAGCGCCGCCATGATCAGGCCAGGGCCAGCCGGGCCGCCCAGCAGATCAGCGGGGCTGCGCGCGGCGGCCAGCGACACGCGGGCCAGCGGGCGGCCCAGCGCGGCGGCCAAGGCCCGCGCCAGGTGCGAGCGCCCCACGCCAGGCGGCCCCACCAGGCAGGGCACCGTCTCGGGCAGGGACTCGCCCCGCCGCAGCGCCAGGTGGTCTACCAGCAGGGCCTTGGCCTCATCCAGCCCGTAGGCCGCCGCATCCAGCGCCTGCCGCAGCTGCCCCAGGTCGGCGGGCGGCCCGGCCCGCTGGCCCCACGGCAGCGCCAGCAGCCCCTCCACATACGCCGCCGCCGCGCGCGGGTCGGCAGCGCCCTGGCGGATCTGGCCCAGCGCGCGGCTGGCCGCAGCCTTGGCCTCGGCGCTCATCGCCGAGGCCCGCACCCGCGCCAGCAGCTGCTCGCCATCGGCGAGCGGCGGCTCGGCAGGCTGGGCCGACAGGGCGTGGGCGCGCTGCGCGAACCGCCCCACCTCGCGCGAGAGGATGTCGCGCAGCAGCTGCAGCTTGGCCTGGGCCGTAGGGGCCGAGAGGATCGACTCGCGCTCGTCGGTGGGGCTGCGGAACAGCATGTGGCTGGCCACCAGGTAGGCTAGCCGCAGCGCGTCGTGCTCGGACGCCAGCTGGGCGGGCAGATCGTCGCTGGGCGCGGCCAGCTGGGCCAGCATACGCTGGGCCAGCATGCGCACCTCGGCCACCAGCGCCGCGCTGGCCTGGGCGTCGCCCAGCTGCTCGGGCACGATCTGGAAGCGCGCCCGCAGGTAGGGCGTGTGCTGCGTGATCTCCTCGATCTGGATGCGGTCGATGCCCTCGATCGCCACGCGCAGCGTGCCATCTGGCAGGCGCAGCAGCCGATGCACCACCGCCAGCGTGCCCATGGGGAAGAGCGCGGCGGCCTGGATCTGCTGCGGGCGGCTGGGCGTGCGCAGCGTCGAGCAGGCCACCAGCTCGCCCGCCGCCAGCGCCTCGTCGACCAGCTGCACCGATGAGGGGTGGCTTACCGCCAGCGGCGTGACCATGGTGGGGTAGGCCAGCAGGCCGGCCAGCGGCAGCAGCGCGATCTCGCTGGGCAGCGCGGGGCGAAAATCGCCAAGCGCATCATCGGGCAGCATGGGATCGTAGGTCGGCGGTTCGCTCACGGTGGCCTCCTCGAACATCGCTCCACGGCATACGAATGCGTTACACCTGCGCGGCTGCTAGGATTATAGCATTCTCTGCAAGCGGGCAATCTGTTTACCACGAAGACCCGAAGGCACGAGAATTTTCACCACCAAGACTCCAAGAGCAACAAGAACCATATACCACCAAGACTCCAAGGCTCCAAGGGTAACAAGAACCATGTACCAGCGAACCAAGTGAACGCTCGACCAAGGCAAACCCCACCCACCAGGCCCATGCGGCGAAGGTGCCGCTCGTGCAAACTGGCCATATGCACGAACACCAGCCGCCAGCGAGCAGCATAGGAACGCTCAAAATTAGGGGTTCGCAGGGCACACACCCACCAACCACGAGGAACCGCCAACATGATCGAAGCCGCCAATGATCAAACCTGCTGATTCACCCGCCCGCCTTTACCAGCGGCGCAAGCAATTTTCACTCCGGCGCAAGCCGTTTTCGCAGCGGCGCTCCCTTTTTCACCCCGCCCAGCCCCCACCAGCGGCGCACCCGACTTATTCAATAGACGAACCTTCACAGCAGGCCCACAGGCCACAACAGCCCGTGGCATACGGTGCGCTATAATGGGGGGAAGTATTTTGGCACAGTGGGAGAGAACCATGAACCTTGTGCTCCTTGGCCCGCCCGGCTCAGGGAAGAGCACAGTCGCCAAGCCGCTGGTCGAGCGGCACGGTCTGACGCTCATCGCCACGGGGCAGCGGCTCCGTGATGAAATGGCCGCCCGCACCCCGATCGGGCTAGAGGTCGAGCCGCTGCTAGAGCGCGGCGAGTTTGCGCCCGACGAGCTGATGGCACGGCTCATCCGCGATGTGCTCGGCAAGCTGGCCCCCGACCAAGGCTTTCTGATGGATGGCTACCCGCGCACCCAGTTCCAGGCCGTCACGCTTGAGCAGCTGCTTGCTGGCCTGGGCCGCAGCCTCACCGCCGTGATCAACCTAGAGGTTCCCGACGCCGAGGTCATCCGCCGTATGAGCGGGCGCAGAACATGCATCATCCCCGGCGAGGCACCCTGGCCCATCCATATCGAGGACGAGGCCGCCGTGGCCCAGTGCCAGGCGCGGGGCGGCACGCTCACCCAGCGCGACGACGACTCGCCCGAGCTGGTGCGCCAGCGCCTGGCGGTCTACCACGAGCGCACCCAGCCGCTGATCAGCTTCTACCGCGAGCGCGGCAGGCTGCTGGTGATCGATGCCAGCGCCCCGCCCGACACGGTGATCGAGCGCGCTACCGCCGCCCTTGCGCCATTGGTCCGATAGCCCGCAAGCGCCGCAGTGTGGCGGCGCTGCCCCCGAGCCTGGCAGCGTCCCCCCACACCTACATCGCAGCGCCTCACGCATAGCCCATGGTCCACACTCAAGCCAACAAACAAGCCGACACACGATGAAACGAGGCGTCGTATGGCAGATCACCCGCTAAAGATATTGATGGTTTCCGCCGAGATGGTGCCGTTCGCCAAGACCGGCGGGCTGGCCGATGTGGTCGGCGCGCTGCCCAAGGCCCTGAAGGAGCAGGGGCACGATGTGCGCGTGGCCATGCCGCGCTACGGGCGCGTGCGGCGCGACCGCTTCGGCCTGGCCGAGTTCATCCCCAGCTTCAGCGTGCCGCTGGATGACCGCATGGTGGATGTGAGCATCCTGCAGACCAGCATCGCCTCGCACGGCGGCGATGTGCCGGTGTACATGGTGGAGAACGCCCGCTACTTCGACCGCGAGGGCATCTACATGTACGAGGATGATGCCGACCGCTTCATCCTGTTCTGCCGCGCCGCGATCGAGGCCACCCGCCAGATCGGCTGGCAGCCCGACATCATCCACTGCCACGACTGGCAGACCGCGATCATCCCCAACTGGCTGAAGACGGTGTACAAGGATGATCCGTTCTTCGCCAGCACCGCCAGCGTCTACACCATCCACAACCTGGCCTACCAGGGCGTGTTCGGCAACCGCGTGCTGGAGATCGCCGGGGTGGATGAGTACGGCTACATCGCCCAGCCCGCCCTGCCGCACCTGGGCGACGCGGTGGACTTTATGGGGCGCGGCATCTACTACGCCGACATCATCAACACCGTGAGCGAGACCTACGCCCGCGAGATCCTGGAGCCGGAGTACGGCGAGGGGCTTGACCCCGTGCTGCGCGAGCGCAGCGACCACCTGTTCGGCGTGCTGAACGGGATCGACACCGACGTGAACGACCCGCAGACCGATACCCACCTGGCCGCCAACTTCAGCCTGGCCGACCAGGCCGGCAAGCGGCTGTGCAAGGCCGACATCCAGCGCGAGGCCCGCCTGCCCGAGAACCCGCACACCCCGCTGGTGGGCGTGATCTCGCGGCTGTCGAACCAGAAGGGCTTCGACCTGATCGACAGCATCCTAGAGCCGCTGCTGCGCAACCACGACATCCAGGTGGTGGTGCTAGGCACCGGCGACCAGCGCTACCACGATCGCCTGACCGAGTTCCAGGGCCGCTTCCCGCAGCAGGTCAAGGCCTTCCTCACCTTCAACGCCACGCTGACGCAGAAGATCTACGCCGGGTCGGACATGTTCCTCATGCCCTCGCGGTTCGAGCCATGCGGCCTGGGCCAGATGATCGCGCTGCGCTACGGGGCCATCCCGATCGTGCGCAGCACCGGCGGCCTGGCCGACACCGTGCGCGACTACGACGCCAGCAGCGGCGATGGCAATGGCTTCACCTTCGCCAGCTACGACCCCGCCGCGCTCTACGATGCGATCGCGCGCGCGGTGGCCAGCTACGGCGATCGCGATCGCTGGCAGCAGCTGGTGACACGGGCCATGGCGTCCGACCACTCGTGGTCGGCCAGCGCGCGACGCTATGTCGAGCTGTACCGCAGGGCGCTGGAGGCGCAATCGCAGGGCTAGGCGGGCAGCACCAAGGGCCGGCGGGGCGCACCCGTCGGCCCTTTGCTGTGCCGTAGGGCCGGGGCCAGTTTTCTACCACCAAGACACCAAGGCACCAAGGGAACGAATGGGAACAAGTGCCGTGAAAGCGCAAAGGGACGGCCGACATGACGCCTAGACCCTGATCAAATTGAAGGCTTGACAATTACCGATATATCGATATACTATGCGTTGTCGATATATCGGTAACTTCTACACTCAGGCAAAAGACGATCTTGACAAGCCGTGGCGGGCGGCGTATCATACCGTTCAGTTAGTTCATCTAACTAATTTGTGTGAAATGATAGTGCCCATGACACAGCCAACCAACGCCCAGCGCCTCGTACGCGTGCTGTTCCAGATCCGCCACCTGAAAACGGGCAAAGCCAGCCGCGCCATGAGCGAACTCGGGCTTTCCGCATCGCACATCCGCGTGCTCTACACGCTGGCCCATACCGACAGAGCCATCCCCATGAAAGAGCTGGCCAGCGCGCTCGACCTCACGCCGCCCTCGGTCACGTCGCTCATCCGGCGGCTGGACGAGGCGGGCCTGATCAGCCGCAGCGCCGACACCAGCGACAGCCGCGTGGCCCTGATCACGCTCACCGACGAGGGCCAGGCGCTGCTGCGCGCCTTCTACGAGCAGCAGGTGTCGCATATGGATGCGCTGCTCAGCACGCTCAGCGACGACGAGCAGGCCCAGGTGCTGCGCCTACTAGAGCGGGCCGCAGCCGCGCTGACCGACGCCAGCGACAGCGCTAGCGAGCACTGCCCAGCGCGCCGCAGCAGCTAGCGCGGCAGCAGAACCAACGTTACCAGCCGAGCGCCCGCGCGGAGCCGCACGCGGTGCCAGTTCCCCTTGTGTCGAAAAAGGAGCAAACCTTGCACGCACAGACCCGAACCCAGCCCGGCCCGGCGCGCGGCCCCGGCAGGCCCGCCCCCGACCCGGCCACGCGCGGCGCGCTCACCCGCGCCCTAGCCTACCTGCGCCTACAGATGGGCAGCGCCGCTACCGCCCTGGTGGCCCTGCTGATCGCCACCGTGGCCCAGATGGCCGTGCCCCAGCTGGTGCAGAACATGATCAACGCGGTGACGACCAGCGCCACCGCGCACGAGATCCTCACCACCGTGCCGCCCGAGCAGCAGGCCGCAGCGGCCCAGCGCGCGGGCACCACGCTGGAGGCCGTGCAGCACGCCTCCGCCACCGCCGAGCAGGCGCTCACATCCGCCGCGCTGATCATCCTGGCCTTCGCGGTGATGCGCGGCATCTTCTCCTTCCTGCAGGCGTATATGACCGAGAAGACCTCGCAGGGCATCGCCTTCGACCTGCGCAACGCCATCTTCGCCAAGATCCAGCGGCTCTCGTTCAGCTACTACGACCAGAACCAGACCGGCCAGCTGATGATCCGCGCCACCGACGACGTCGAGAAGGTGCGCCAGTTTATGTCGCAGGGCCTGCTGCTCAGCATCCAGTCGCTGCTGCTGCTGGTCGGCACGCTGGTCATCCTGTTCGCCACCAACTGGCAGCTGGCGCTGTGGGTGCTGCCGCTGCTGCCGCTGGCCATCGGCCTGTTCATGGGCTTCGGCATCCTCACCAGGCCGCTGTTCGGCGAGATCCAGCGCAGGCTCTCCAAGCTCAACACCATCCTCCAGGAGAATCTGGCGGGCATCAAGGTGGTCAAGGCCTTCACCCGCGAGCCGCACGAGACCACGCGCTTCAACGCCGCCGCGCTGAGCGTGATGGAGCAGCAGCTGAAGGTCGGGCGCACCTTCGCCACACTCTTCCCGTTGATCTTCCTGATCTCGCAGCTGGGCCAGGCGCTCATCCTCTACTTCGGCGGCAGCCAGATCCTGGGCGGCACGCTGCAGCTGGGCGAGTACCAGAAGTTCAGCCTCTACCTGATCTACATCTTCTTCCCGCTGGGCCAGCTGGGCATGATCATCTCGCTGATGTCGCAGGCCAGCGCCTCGGCGGCCCGCATCTTCGAGATCCTGGATGCCAAGAGCGAGATCGCCAACAAGCCCGACGCCGCCGAGCTGCCCGCGATCAGCGGCACCGTGGAATTTCGCGATGTGACCTTCCGCTACCTGGGCAACCAGCAGCCGGTGCTGAAAAACGTGAGCTTCACGGCCCGGCCAGGGCAGACCATCGCGCTGCTGGGCGCGACCGGCAGCGGCAAGACCTCGATCATCAACCTCATCCCGCGCTTCTACGATGTGGCCGAGGGCGCGGTGCTGATCGACGGCCACGACGTGCGCGACGTGACCATCGACAGCCTGCGCAGCCAGATCGGCATCGTGCTGCAGGAGACCAACCTGTTCTCGGGCAGCATCCGCGACAACATCGCCTTCGGGCGGCCCGAGGCCAGCCAGCAGGATGTGGAGGCGGCGGCCCGCGCGGCCTCGGCCCACGACTTCATTATGTCGTTCCCGCAGGGCTACGACACGCCGGTGGGCGAGCGCGGTACCACGCTCTCGGGCGGGCAGAAGCAGCGCATCGCTATCGCCCGCGCCCTGCTGCTCAACCCGCGCCTGCTCATCCTCGACGACTCGACATCCAGCGTCGACCTGGCCACCGAGGCCCACATCCAGCACGCGCTGGACAACCTGATGCACGGGCGCACCAGCTTCGTGATCGCCCAGCGCATCAGCACCGTGCTGAACGCCGACGTGATCCTGGTGCTTGAGAAGGGCGAGATCGTGGCCAGCGGCCAGCACGAGGATCTGATGGAGAGCAGCCCGATCTACGCCGAGATCTACACATCGCAGCTGGTGGGTGACGCCGAGGCGGTGGAGAGCGGCCAGGCCGCATAGCAAGGAGCCAAACCTATGATGGGACACCCCGGCGGCCCGCGCCACCTGCTGGAGCGCGAGGTCCAGAAGCCGATAGACACCGGCACCACCCTGCGCCGCTTCTGGCAATACCTAGGCCGCTACTGGTACGGCGTGGTGCTGGCGATCACCTGCGTAGCCCTGAACACATGGGTGCAGGTGGCCACACCCGACCTGCTGGCCCAGGCCGTGGACTGCTACCTCTACCCCGAGCCGCAGAGCTGCTGGTACACCACCGTGAGCGCCAGCGCCACCCTCGATCAGAAGCTGGCCGGGCTGGGCGGCCTGGTGCTGCTGCTGGTGGGCATCTACATCGCGGGCGCGCTGCTGGGCGGCGTGGCCTTCTACACCATGAACTGGACCGGCCAGCACGCCCTGGTGGACATCCGCAAGGATCTATTCGCCCAGATCCACCGCCTCTCGCTGGGCTACTACTCGCGCAACGAGGCGGGCAATATCATGAGCCGGATCACATCCGACACCGACACCATCCAGCAGGTCATGGGCTTCGCGCTGATGAACGTGCTCTCCGGCGCGGTGCTGATCGTGTGGATCAGCTTCAAGATGATGAGCGACAACCTGCCCTACGCCCTGCTGAGCCTGAGCATGGTGCCGCTGATGGCCGTGGCCACCTGGTTCTTCTCCTCGCAGGCGCGCAAGGCCTACCGCGCCAGCCGCCAGGAGATGGGCAACGTGAACGCGGGCCTGCAGGAGAGCATCGCCGGGGCGCGCGAGGTGCAGGCCTTCAACCGCGAGGACGAGAGCATCGACCAGTTCCGGCGCACCAACGCGGCCAACCGCGACGCCAACGTGCGCGCGGCCAGCTACACCAGCGCGCTCAACCCCGTGCTGGAGGCGCTGGGCTACCTGGCGATCGCCATCGTGGTGGTGGTGGGTGGCCTGAGCGTGATCCGTGGCCAGCCGCTGCTGGGCGGCAGCGCGATCTCGCTGGGCATGGTCTTCGCCTTCCTACAGTACGTGCAGCGCTTCAACCAGCCCATCCAGCAGATCGCCGTGATGTGGACCACGGTGCAGAGCGCGATCGCTGGCGGCGAGCGGATCTTCGGCCTGCTGGATGAGCAGCCCGAGGTGGCCGACAAACCCAGCGCCACTGCGCTCGCGCCCATCCAGGGCACCGTCGAGTTCCGCCACGTGTCCGCCGAGTACAAGCCGGGCGAGCCGGTGCTGCGCGACGTGAGCTTCACCGCCCAGCCTGGCCAGACCATCGCGATCGTCGGGCCGACCGGCGCGGGCAAGACCACGATCATCAACCTCATCCCGCGCTTCTACGACGTGACTGCGGGCGCGGTGCTGATCGACGGCGCGGACGTGCGCGACGTGACCGCCGAGAGCCTGCGCGGCCAGATCGGCATCGTGCTGCAGGACAGCTTCCTGTTCTCCGACACGGTGATGGAGAACATCCGCTACGGTCGGCTGGATGCCAGCGACGACGAGGTGGTGGCCGCCGCCAAGCTGGCCTCGGCCCACGGCTTCATCGAGCGGCTGCCCGACGGCTATGCCACCGTGCTGGGCGAGCGCGGTGGCGGCCTGAGCCAGGGCCAGCGCCAGCTGATCGCCATCGCCCGCGCGGCGCTAGCCAACCCGCGCATCCTCATCCTCGATGAGGCCACATCCAGCGTGGACACGCGCACCGAGCGGGTCATCCAGCAGGCCTTCGACCGGCTGCTGCAGGGCCGCACCAGCTTCGTGATCGCCCACCGCCTCTCCACCATCCGCAACGCCGACATGGTGCTGATGGTCAAGCAGGGCCAGATCATCGAGCGCGGCAGCCACACCGAGCTGCTGGCCCAGCGCGGGGCCTACTACGACCTGTACATGAGCCAGTTCCGCCGCGAGGAGCCAGATGCGCTGCCCGCCGAGGCGCTGGCCGCCAACTAGCCTGATACTGCGGCACACACAGCGCCCAGAGCGCTATCAGGTGTGCCGCAGCGCCACATCAGGGCCATGAAAGCGCTGCCTCGTTCATCTGCAACCTTTTGGCTGCTACACTCGTCATTAAGGCTAGATACAACGAGGAGGCACACCATGGTTCTTGGCAACATGTTCTTGATCGCGGCCCTGATCGCCGCCACATGCGCCATCGCCTTTATGCTGATGCGCAAACCATCCGACTCGGGCCTGAACAGCGGCATCGGCGCGCGCTTCGGGGCGCTCTTCGCAGGCTTCTACCTGCTGCTCGGCACGGCGCTGATGCTGATCGGGCTGCTGGCTGGCGGGGGCCTCTCTTCCAATATGCTGATGCTGCTGGGCATCCCGTGGACTTCGCTCGGCGCGCTGCTGGCTAGCGACGGCCTGCAGGCCAGCGCCAACGCCTGGCAGCCCGAGATGCTGGCGCTGGGCGTGGTGGGCGTGATGATCAACACCAGCATCCTCTACCGGCTGGGCCAGCGCATCGCGCTCTCGCTCCGCGAGCCGCAGCTCTAGCCTCGCCACCCAGGCGCGGCGGGCGTGGAACAATCCACGCCCGCCTTTTTTTGCTCAGCGAGAAATACGAACAACGGCGGATTGCAGCCCATCCAGCGCTCATCTATCATTCAGGTGAAAGCGCTATCAGGGCTACGCGAGACCATAGGCAGCGCCACAGTGCAGATTTTGCACACAATCGCAAACTATGGTACCGTGTCTCTAGTGAAACCGCTCTCAGGAGCACTACCAGCGACGAAGCTTGTGCGATGATGCAGCCAGAACAACCGCCACACACCCGCCCCGCAGCGCCCATCGCCCCGCTGCCGATCGCGCTGGCCATGCCCGCCACAGCCGCAACCAGCCACAACATACCAACCCACAAAAGGAACCGCTATGAAGCAGACAAACGTCGGGATCATCGGCACAGGAAACATCAGCGGCATCTACCTTGAGTCGCCGCAGAAGTTCCCCAACATCACCATCCGCGCCTGCGCCGACATCGACCTGGCCCGCGCCCAGGCCCAGGCCGAAAAGTACGGCGTGCCCAAGGCCTGCTCGGTCGAAGATCTGCTGGCCGACCCCGAGATCGACATCGTGATCAACCTGACCATCCCCGCCGCCCACGGCTCGGTGGCCATCCAGGCGATCGAGTCGGGCAAGCACGTGTACAACGAGAAGCCCCTGGCGATCGAGCGCGACGAGGCCAAGCGCATGCTGGGCCTGGCCGCCCAGAAAGGCCTGCGCGTGGGCTGCGCGCCCGACACCTTCCTGGGCGCGGGCCTGCAGACATGCCGCAAGCTGATCGACGACGGCGCGATCGGCGAGCCGGTGGGCGCGACCGCGTTCATGATGTCGCGCGGCCCCGAGCGCTGGCACCCCAACCCCGACTTCTTCTACCAGCCCGGCGCTGGCCCGATGTTCGACATGGGGCCGTACTACCTCACCGCCCTGGTCTCGCTGCTGGGGCCGGTGCGCCGCGTCACCGGCGCGACCCGCGTCACCTGGGCCGAGCGCATGATCACCAGCCAGCCGCTGAACGGCACCATGATGAAGGTCAACACCCCCACCTACATCGCGGGCCTGCTCGACTTCGCCAGCGGCCCGGTGGGCACGATCATCACGGTGTTCGACGTGTACGCCAGCCGCCTGCCGCGCATCGAGATCTACGGCAGCACCGGCACCCTGAGCGTGCCCGACCCCAACACCTTCGGCGGGCCGGTGCAGCTGTGGACCAACGAGACCAACGAGTGGCGCGATGTGGAGCTGACCCACGGCTACGCCGAGAACAGCCGTGGCATCGGCGTGGCCGACATGGCCGAGGCCATCCACACCGGGCGCACGCACCGCGCCAGCGGCGAGCTGGCCTACCACGTGCTCGACCTGATGCACTCGTTCCACGACGCATCGAACCAAGAGCAGCACATCCAGATGCAGAGCACCTGCGCCCGCCCCGAGGCGCTGCCCGCAGGCTGGGTGCCGCAGGCCTAGCCGCTTTTTGCACAAAACGCCCTGGGCCACCACAATGGCCCAGGGCGTTTTTGTGTACCGAATGTACGCAGCGTATCACAGATCGCGTAGAGCGAGCGGGCTGGAACTACGCCTCCACCCGCACGATCTTCAGCATCACGCTGGAGAAGTCGCCGGGCAGCTCGACGCGCAGGCCCGCCTGCATCCAGGCCGCGCCCGATCGCACCCCGTGGCCCTCCACCTCGTAGCGCTCGGTCGGGTCGAGGCCGCGCAGGTAGAGCGGCGGCAGCTCGGCGGGGCGGGCGATGTGGGTGCGGAAGGCGAACAGCACGCCCTCGGCCCGATCCTTCGACACATACTGCACCGCCGAGAACGGCTCGGCGTGCGGCGAGCGTAGCCGGTACATGTCGCCCAGCTGGATGACATGCCGCACCTGCTTGTAGGCCGCGATCAGGCGCGTGGCCTCGGCCCGCTCCGCGTCATCCCAGTGCAGCAGGTGGCCGCCCACACCCAGCGAGCCGCACATGCTCACGTGGAAGCGGAACTCCAGCGGCAGTCTGCCACGGTCGGCGTCTGTCACCCAGGCCTCCATGGTGATGGCCGGGAACAGCTGCGAGAAGCCCTCCTGGATGGGCAGGCGCGGCGCGGCGGCGGTGTTGTCGCTCACCCAGATCTGGTCGGCCAGCCGCAGGATGGCCAGGTCGGCGCGCCCGCCGCCGCCCGAGCAGCTCTGCCACACCACGTGGGGGTGGCGGGCGCGCAGCGTGCCCCACACGTGGTAGAGGCCCTGCACATAGCGCACCCACAGCTCGCGCTGCTCGCCCTCATAGGCGGGCCAGCCTGGCTCGCTCACATTGCGGTTCATATCCCACTTGATAAAGCGGATGTCGTTCTCGCTCAGCAGCGTATCGAGCAGCCCGATCAGGTGGTCCTGCACCTCGGCCAGAGCCAGGTTGAGGATGAGCTGGCCGCGCGCCTCGGTGCGCTCGCGGGTGGGGAAGTGGATGACCCACTCGGGGTGGGCGCGGTAGAGGTCGCTGTTGGGGTTCACCATCTCCGGCTCGACCCACAGGCCGAACTCCATGCCCAGCTCCTTCACGCGGTCGATCAGCGGGGTCAGACCGTCGGGGAACTTGGCCGGGTCGGGCCACCAGTCGCCCAGGCCCGCGTTGTCGCTGGAGCGACCGGGGAACCAGCCGTCATCCATCACAAACAGCTCGACGCCCAGCGCGGCGGCATGCTCGGCCAGGGCCATCTGCGAGGGCGCATCCACGTTGAAGAAGGTCGCCTCCCACGAGTTGTACAGCACCTTGTGCAGCTCCGCGCCATGCGGCAGCACCTGTGCCCGCACGAAGTCGTGGAACATGCGGCTGGCCGCGCCGAAGCCGTGGGCGGTGTAGCCCGCCAGGCTGGCTGGCGTGGTGAAGCTCGCGCCAGCGCCCAGCTGCCACGCGAAGTCCCAGTCGTTCAGGCCGATGCTCACGCGGGTCGAGCCGAAGTCGGTCACCTCGGCCAACATCTTCCAGTTGCCGCTCCAGGCCAGCGCGCCAAACCATACCTCGCCCGTATCCTCATCCGCCGCGCCACGGTCGAGCGCGAACCACGGGTTGCTATGGTGGCTGGTAGTCAGGCGGCGGCTCTCCAGCAGCTTTACACCGCGCACCAGCGGCTCGCGCCGCAGCTGGAACTCATCGGCCCAGCGCCCAGTGAGGTACGAGAGGCGGTAGTCGCCACCCCAGGGCACGTGCCACTGCGCGCTCAGCGCCCGCTCGATCGTGATCGGCTGCTCGCCCTCGTTGGTCAGCACGGCGTAGCGCTCGATTAGGTCGCTGCCGGGGTGCAGGCGGTAGTAGAGCGAGACCTTGAGCGGGTAGGCGGTGTCGCGCAGGTGGATGGCCAGCGTCTCGCCGCTGACCTCGGCCCCGGCGAAAGCCAGCACGGTGTCGCGCACGCCATCGGCGAAGCGCACCGCCAGACACGGCTCATGGTACTTGGTGCCTCCATAGGCCGGGTACTCGTGCAGCACCCGCTGGGCCGTACTATTGAACGACGTCCACTCGGGCGGCTCGACCGGCGCGGGGTAGTCCTCGGGGTAGGGCAGGCGCGCGCCCCAGTAGCGCTGGGCCAGCAGGCCGTGGGAAGTGAGACCAAACGCGTAGGCAGTGTTCTGGGTCTCAAGCACCCAGCCATCGGATGTGGTGTGGATTGGCATAGAAATCTCTTATGTCAGATTGCGCACGGTCGCGCCAAAGAAAAAGCATGCGTACGGGCGCGGCTAGTCATTCAGCTCGGCCACATGCGGCACGCGCACCCACAGCTGCAGCGCCAGCATGCCCGCCACGCCGATCACAGTCAGCACGCCGAACAGCAGCTCGTAGCCCGCCACGGCGGCCACCGCCCCGGCCAGCAGCGGCCCCAGCGCGGCGGCGGGGGCCAGCGCCGTGTTGGCCACGCCAATGTAGGTCGGGCGCAGCGCGGGCGTGCTGAACGAGAAGATCAGCGTGAAGCCCGAGAGCGTGTAGCCCGCCTGGGCCGCGCCCATCAGCGCGAAGATCAGGTAGTACCACGAGGCGTCGGGGGCAACCACCGCCAGCACCAGCGTGACCATACCCAGCAGCGTGGAGAGCACCAGCACCTGCTTGTGGCCCCAGCGGTCGGCCAGCGCGCCCATCAGCACGTGGGCCACCGCCTGCGCCCCGATCAGCACGCCCGTGATCACGCCGATCTCGGCGTCGGCCACCTGGAAGCGGGCCAGCAGCGCGGCGGTCAGGAAGTTGTGCCCCACGAAGCCCAGCGCGATCGCCGCGCGGCAGAACAGGTAGCGCCGGAACGCCGCATCGCGCCGCAGCAGCGGCATGATCCCACCCATAAACTCGCGCCAGGGCGTGCGCGGCTGGGCATCCTGCGGCGGCTCCACCGACAGCGCCAGGCAGCCGTAGGAGATAGCCTGGCCCACAAAGCACAGCAGCGCCAGCACGCCCACGCTCTGTGGGAAGGGCATGTCGCGCAGCAGCGTGGTGGCCACCCACGCGCTGGCCACGCCAAAGATGCCACCGACGCCATTCTGCATGCCAAAGAAGATCCCCCAGCGGCGCTTGGGGATGATCCGGGCCACAAAATCTTGCCACGCGGTCGAGGTGAAGCCCGATCCGAAGGCGTAGACCGTAAAGAGTATAAAGAAGAGGACAAGGATCGTCGGGTGGGGGAGATCCGGCGCAGAAAGCAGCAGGATGCCGAGGATGAGGAAGACAACGCGCTCGAAGATCGTGGCGAACAGAATATACGGCTTACGCCGCGCCATGCTCGCGACCACCGGGGCCATGAACAGGCTCGGCATCAGCCAGCCAATGTAGTAGATCGTGGGCAGCAGGCCCTGCACCAGCGCATTGCCGCCCAGCTTCTCCACAAACAGCGGCATCACCGTGAGCCGCGAGATCATGCTGATCCCAAAGATATAGGAGACCCCATCTCCCACATTCACCCAGAAGTTGCGCGCCGCGTGCCGTCTCAGCACGGCATCGGCGTGTTCTGTCGCCATGGAGGCCCCCTGTGCTCGCTTCCGCCCTCGCCCCATCATACCACGGCTGCGCCTGCGGGCTATCCGTCGATAGCCCAGTGCGCGGGGAAGCGCGCCGCCGGAAAGATCGCCCGCACCTCGGCCAGCATCCCGGCCAGATCGTCGCGGCGGTAGCGGTCGGACACGTGGAAGAGGATGAGGTCGGCCACGCCCGCCCGCCGCGCCAGCTCGGCCACCTGCGGCGCGGTCATGTGGAAGTTGCGCGCGGCCAGCTCGGCGTCGGCGGCGCGGTACTGGCACTCGCACACCAGCGTGTCGCAGCCCGCCAGCGCGGGGGCCAGCCGCTCCAGCGCCGCCGCATCCAGCAGGAAATCGGTGCAGTACGCGAACGACTGGCCCTGCTCCACCACGATCAGCTCGGCGCGCAGGCTGGCCAGCTCGAAGCTGCGCCCGCCGATGGCGATCTCGCCCTCGCCCGGCTGCTTCAGGCGCTGCAGCCACGGCCCGGGCGCAAGGCCCAGCTCCGGCAGGCGCTCGGCGCGCACATGCAGCCGGGGCCGCTCGCGCAGCACATAGGCCAGCGAGGCCGTGCGGTGGTCCAGCTGCAGCGCCTCAAGGCGCAGCGAGGGCGTCTGCCACACCAGCGCGCCCTGGCGCGGCTGCGCGGGCTGGGGGTAGCGCTGGGCAAATGCCTCGCCCAGCCGCATGCGCGCACGCTCCAGGCGGTCGGGCAGCACATCCACCACATCCCACACGGCGGGGTCGCCCTCCTCCAGGTTCCACAGGAAGCCGCGCATGCGGTGCTGCATGATCTCGGCGGTGCCCGCCGGGCCGTAGATGATATTCGGCCTACCGGTGCGGCTGTAGACCATGCGGAAGAAGCTGTCGAAGCCGGCCACATGATCCATATGCAAATGCGAGAACAGCAGCGCATCCACCGCCTGGGCCTCGGCGCGGCCCAGCTGCGCGGCCGTGCCCTCGCCGCAGTCGAACAGCAGCCGCACCAGCTCGCGCCCGCTGTCGGCGCGCACATAGGCCGCGTTGTCGCGCCCAGGCTCGCCCAGCACCTCTACCGTCAGCGCCATACAGCACCCCATAAAAAAAGGGCTGGCATACGCATGCCAGCCCGCCTCTCACCGCAGCGACAAACGCTACAGCACGCCCACCGTCGAGTGGTCGCCCAGCACCAGCCGGTACGACTTGGGCCGCAGCGGCGAGCGCCGCACCTCGACATAGCGCCCGATCAGGCTATCCTCCAGGCGGCTGGGCAGATCGCGGATGACGCTGTGCTCCAGCACGATCGAGTGCTCGACCTCGCTGTTCTCGATCAGGCAGTGGTGGTAGATCGAAGTGAACGGCCCAACGTAGGCGTTCACCAGCCGCGTGCCCTCGCCGATGATCGCCGGACCGCGGATCGTGCTGTTCACGATCTCCGCGCCCTGCTCGATGATCACCTTACCGATCACGTGCGAGTCGCGGTCCACATAGCCATCCACGCGCGGCTGCATCTCGTCCAGCACCAGGCGGTTGGCCTCCAGCATATCGTCCTTCTTGCCGGTGTCGATCCACCAGCCCTCGTGGACATAGGGGAACACCTTGCGGCCATGCTCGACCAGCCACTGGATGGCGTCGGTGATCTCCAGCTCGCCGCGCCAAGAGGGCTTGATCGACTCGACCGCCTCCCAGATGCTCTCGTCGAACATATAGATGCCCACCAGCGCCAGGTCCGACTTCGGCTCGCGGGGCTTCTCGGTCAGCTGCAGGATCTGGCCGCGCTCATCCAGCTCGGCCACGCCGTAGGACTGCGGGTTGGGCACACGCTTCAGCACGATCTGCGCGTTGTAGCTGCTGGAGCCGAACTGCTCGATCAGCGGTGAGATCCCGCCCTGGATGCAGTTATCGCCCAGGAACATCACGAAGCGGTCGTCGCCCAGGAAGTCGCGGCTGATCTTCACCGCGTGGGCCAGGCCAGCGGGCGAGTCCTGGGGGATGTACTCGATGCGCACGCCCCAGCGCTTGCCATCGCCCACCGCCGCGCGCACCTCGGGGCCAGTGTCGCCGATCACGATGCCGATCTCATCGATGCCAGCATCGCGGATGGACTCGATCACGCGGAACAGCACCGGGGTATTGGCGACCGGCACCAGCTGCTTGGCGCTCGTGTAGGTGATCGGGCGCAGGCGAGTGCCCTTCCCGCCGCTCAGAATGAGACCCTTCATGAAAGTGTATGCTCCTCTATCGTTGTAGCCGAACTCAGCATGGAGAAGGCGGATGTCGTGGCCAGATCCAGCCCGCACTGCCCCCGCCAGAATTGCACCATCATAACACACAAAAAAGGCCGGGGTGCAGCAGATGCACCCCGGCGATCTTCCGGGCGATGCCCAGGCGCACGGGCTAGCGCGGGCGAACCGCGCCGTAGTAGTGCGACTGGTAGTACGAGCTGTTCAGGCTCGACACCTGCACGCCGTAGCGCGGGGTCGAGGCGTGAACCATCTTGCCGCCGCCGATGTAGATGCCCACGTGGGTGATGCCGCGCTTGGCCGCAGTGCCGGTGAAGAACACCAGGTCGCCGGGCTGCAGCTCGCCGGGGCCAACCTTGGTGCCAGCGCCGTACTGCGAGGCCGCCGTGCGAGGCAGGCGCACGCCGTACTTGGCATACACATACGAGGTCAGGCCGCTGCAGTCGAAGCCGCTGGGCGAGGTGCCGCCGTAGCGGTAGCGTGCGCCCACGAAGTTCAGCGCGTACGAGGCCAGGTCGCCGCTCACCGGCACGTTCGAGAAGTTGATCGTGCCGCCGCTCTTGCCCGACTTAGTGGTGGTCTTCGCCACCGCCTTGGGCAGCGCCGGGAAGTCCTTGGTCACGCCCACGCGGCGGGCCACGCGCTCGGTCACATCCAGGTAGTCGCGGAAGACCCAGGCGGCCTTGCCATCGGCAAGCTTCACCTTGTACCAGTCGTTGTACTTGCCCACCAGGTCAAGCTGCGCGCCGGCGTTGATCATCGCCACCTTGGCATACTTGGAGTCCGGCCCCTGGCGAAGGTTGATCTGATCCTCGCGGGTGCGGCCCACCAGCGCCGGGTTCGGGTCGGGGATGCTGATCGCATCGAGCAGACGGTTGTTGATCGCCGCGTCGATGTTCAAAAACTCGCCCTTCACCCAGCCATCGGCACCGCCGGGGATACCCACGTGGTACCAATCCTGGTAGCGCTCCAGCAGCTCGATCTGCTGCCCAGCGCTGAACTTGCTCATCGAGACATAGTTCGTGCCGGGGCCATCGCGCATCTGCAGGCCCTCTTCGCGCACGGTGGCCACCTTGGGCGGCGGCGGCGCGGGGATGGCCGACTGCTCGATCTGGAACACTGTGTACTGCGCGCCATCGGCCATGTCAAGCAGCGCGCCCGAGACCCAGTAGACCGGCTTGCCCGGGGCCTCGCGGATCTGATACCAGTCGTTATATGTGCCGATCACCTCGACAGGCGTGTCTTTCGCCATGCGGGCGACCGCATCGTAATCAGTGCCAGGGCCATTTCGCAGGTAGATCATGTCGCCTGCGATCATGGCATCCACCACCACCGGCGCGAACGCCTCCGAGCGCGAGACCAACGAATCTGGCGCGGGGATCTCGGCATCATCCAGCGGTGGGTCGCCGACCAGCGTATCATCCATGCCCAACGGTGAGGCAGGGACGGCCAGATCGGCGCTGCCCTGAGTCACAATCGGCTGGGCCGTGGGCAGCATCACGCCCGGGCGGATCTGGCTGAGCGCCACCGCAACAGGGAGGGCAAGCATAACTGCGCCATGGAGGAAGTACCGCGTGGGGATGCGCGAAAGGGTGCGAAGTGGGGAGCGGAGTGCTTGCTGGAGCTGTTGCCACTGGAGAGTGGACGAACCGTTAACACGCTGGTAGCGCACACGTCCGCGATTCGCCCGCCGCTGCAAGCTATCGAGATCTTGTAATCCCGTAGGCAACAGGGGCCGATGACTCTGCTCAATCATGGAGCATCTCCTCATGCTTGTGTCTGCGGCGTAGCGTGGCCGTCTTACCCAAACGATTATGCATAGTGTGTGGATAAAAACGCCATTGAATATTGCTGCAAACTTGGCCGACTATACCATAGGTTCGCCAGCTGCGCAAAAAGCGCTGGCGGCTATGGAAACAAAGCGCTGTTGCAAACCCATGCGCCCAAAAATCCGTGGCGCTGCAAGACGCTATCGACTGTGGATGCAACAATAGGCCCGCCGTAACAACGGTTGCTGCAGCTGCGCGACCGCAGCCTCAGAAACGCGTCGCTGAATGGATGCTGAGAGCCTTCTGAAAGGCATCTCACACATGGAAGAGATATAAAGCTACAACCATGCGATTAACGCCATATTAATTTATGTTTGGCCGTTTGTCAATACAACGATTATTCGGCTTTGTGACGGTATATAATCAAATCTTGCAACAAAAAGAACAAGCAAACAAAATGACAGTTGGATTAAAACGGGACGTAAGTGGAAAGCCTTTCCTATTTCAGCATTTTCTCAGGATCGCCCTCAAGCAGGCGCTTCGCCACCAGATCAAAGGCCCCATCCACAGGCTGCTCGGCCCAGCGGTCATCGCCCACGCCAAACGTTACCAGGCTTTGATCCAGGGTGTAGCGCTCGATCTGCGCGGGGGTCAGGTCGCGCATGGCCCAGGCCAGGCCCAGCAGCCGCTCCTCGGGCAGATCGGTGTGGACATAGGCGCGCAGCGCGGTGGTGACCGCGTCGAGCTGGGCGATATTCTCGTGCAGGCCCTGCTCGCGGAAGCGGCCAAGCACGGCGGTGAGTACGATCTGCTGTCGTTTCATGCGCGCGAAGTCGCTATCGGGGTGGCGGATGCGACTGTAGATCAGCGCGGTCTCACCATCGAAGTGCTGGTCGCCCTGCGGGAAGTGCACCTTGGCGTAGCCATAGTCCATGGTGGGAAATTTGTTATCGTGAAGCTCGCGGTCGACATGCACGGTCACGCCGCCGATCGCGTCGATTGCATCGATAAAGCCCTGAAAGTCGATAGTCATCGTATAGTCGATCGGCGTACCAAGCGCGTGCTCCAGGGTGTCTTTGGCGATCGCAGCGCCCGCCGCCACATCGCCCCGGCCATACATCATGGCGCTATTGATCCGGCTGTAGCCATAGCCGGGGATCTTGACATACAGGTCGCGCGGCAGCGAGAGCATGGCCACCCGCCTGCGCTCGGGGTCGATGCGCAGCACGATGATCGCATCGCTGCGCGCGCCGCCGGTCTCGCCGGGGCGCTGGTCGGTGCCCAGCAGCGCGATGGTGATCGGGCCGCTGGGGGCGGGCGTGGGCACCAGGGTGGCGGTGGGCACCAGGGTGGCGGTGGCGGTGGGCAGCGGTGCGGCGGTAGCAGCAGCCTGGGTGGGCGCGGCCTCAGTCGGCGCGGCCTGGGTGGGCGCGGCGGTCGGTGCCACCAGCGCCACCTGCTGCGGGGCGCGCGGCGAGGTCATGGCCTGCACATTCTGGTGGATGTGCAGCAGCCGCAGCAGATCTGGCCCCACCATGCTGGCGGCCACCAGCACGCCCAGCACTACCAGCGAGGCCAGCACCGCCTTGGTGGGGAACAGGCCCATGGGGCGCGGCGATGGGGTGGCGAGCATAGCTGGGCTGGGCGGCGGCGGCGGCAGAACAGGCTGCTCGGCGCGCGGCGGCGGTGCGGCTGGCATGCTCAGCAGCGCATCGAGCAGCCGGGCCTCGATCGCGGCGCTGTAGGCCCGGCACGAGGCGCACTGGGCCAGGTGAAAACCGAGCTGGGCGCGCTCGGGGGATTGCGAGCCGGGGGTCAGGCCCCGGTCAAGAAGGTGGCGAGAAGCATCGCAGTTCATTGACGTATTCCTAGGATGTCTTTGCAGCTAGTTCGGCGCAAACCCCTAACTATGGTAGCATGCCCGTCAAGTTCTAGCGCTTTATCTGCCTTCAAAATTGTAAATATTTTTTTGTTTAATTCATTCAAAGAATAGCTTACCCTTCGCATCAGTGCCCGCCTCACGCCTGGTCATTTTTGGCTTTGTGATGCAGATCGCTGCTGCCTTACGACGCAAGGCAGGGCGGTGAAATCCGCATGAAAACGATACAAGCAAAAGGTAGAGATATGAAAGTTGTTCAGGTAATCCTTACATCTCTCTACCGTTACTTTCCTTACAGGGCAATACACGTGACAAATAGTTGACGCCCAAAAATATCGATGTAAAGATTTTATGTTCTTCTGAAGCATTCTAGCGACGCCGCGCATTCACTCGGCCTGATCGATCTGTCAAGTAATAGGATTTTTTGCAAAAAATTGCGCATTGACATGCAGCGTATACCTTGATACGATAGGCCCGCACCAAAATTCGCTGGTGTAAAACTCCGTTTCCTTAACCCGTCCTGAACTCTGTTTCTATCAATCCACTATCAGACGTAGCCCCCTGTGGGAAGAAGGTTGTGTATGAACTCACCTGTCGCCCGTACCAGCCAGATCGGCATGATCGACCAGATGATGTACGCCATTGTGTGGCATAGTCAGAAGCAGATCACACATACCCTCACCCAGCCCGAGATCGACCTCACGCTGCCCCAGCTGATGACGCTATTTGCCGTGCAGAACAGCGGCCCCTGCCGCATGAGCCTGCTGGCCGACCTGACACGCCAATCGGCGGGCACGCTCACCGGGATCGTGGATCGGCTGATCGCCGACGGGCTGCTGGAGCGGGCGCGCAATGTCAACGACCGCCGCGTGATCGAGGTGGCGCTCACCGCCGAGGGCGAGCGACGGCTCAATGGGGCCGTGGGCGCGCGCCGCGAGGAGATGCAAAAAGCGCTCAATATGTTCACCGACACCGACCTATCTGAATTCGCCCAGTTCCTCCAGCGCTTCCTGGACCGGCTCCACCACAATACACCGATCACCAACGACTAAATACAAAAGCGTTGTTTTCTACTCTATTGTAAAACACCCTGTAACACGAGTAATAGCAGTTTCTGGCAATGACCGCCACTTCTACCAGAGAAACGATAGATAGGTAGCTCTTTTGCGCATCGCACACCTACTGCCGAGTATCGCACGCCCATAGCCAAAAGACGACAGCAGAGGGCGAGCAGTTCTCATCGAACATCACACCTAAATGGAGCTATCGCAACCACCTATGAATGCGCCACATAGCTGCCAATGGTATAATTCCTCATCGTAGCACAAGCGTCTATGCATCATGAGGTTCAGCTATGCTAGACCGCGTCGATCTTGACCGAACGGTCGGCAAAGAAACGTATCAGCGGCAGCTACCAAAACTGCAGCAGCGGCTGTACGATCTCGAAGTTGAGATCATCGCTTCCAAGATACCGATCGCGATTATTTTTGAAGGGTGGGCTGGCACATCGAAGATCGGCACAATCGGGGCGCTGAGCCGACGGCTCGACCCGCGCGGCCTGCGCATCCACCCGATCACCCCGCCCACCACGGTGGATAGCGAATACCCCTGGCTCAAGCGCTTCTGGCAGCGCATCCCCGCCTATGGCGAGATCGGCATCTTCGACCGCTCGTGGTACCGCGAGGTCATCAACGGGCGCGCGCAGAAGAATCTCTCGCAGGCCGACTATATCCAGCAGTGCGAAGACATCGTCTCGTTCGAGCGCATGCTCAACGACGATGGCGTGATCTTGCTCAAGTTTCTGCTACACATCTCGAAAAAAGAGCAGCAGAAGCGCTTCGAGGAGATCTTGGCCAACCGCGTCACCGCCATCCAGGTGACGCCCGACGACCTCTGGCAGCACAAGCACTACGACCGCTTCTGGCATGTGACCGAGGATCTGCTGGCCCGCACCACCACGCCCAACGCGCCCTGGACGATCATCCCCGCCAACGACAAGAGCTACGCTCAGCTGACCGTGCTGGAGCAGATCATCGCCAAGATCGAGCAGCGCGTGCAGCCCCACGAGGGCGCGACCATGCCCCTGGCCGCCCGCCCCGCGCCACCCGCGCCGCCCGCCCCCGCCAGCACGCCGCCCGCCTACGACGCGGCCAGCGTGCTGCGCTCGCTGGACCTGAGCAAGCGGCTGGATGAGCAGGACTACAACCACAAGCTGGCCAAACTGCAGGCCAAGCTCTACCTGCTGGGGCTGGCGGCCTACAAGCAGAAGCGCCCGGTGGTGCTGGTGTTCGAGGGCTGGGATGCGGCGGGCAAGGGCGGCACGATCAAGCGGATCACCGAGCCGATGGATCCGCGCGCCTATGTGGTGCACGCAATCGCCAAGCCCGACGGCGAGGACAAGCAGCACCACTACCTCTACCGCTTCTGGCGGCGGCTGCCCCAGCGCGGCCAGATCGCCATCTTCGACCGCTCGTGGTATGGCCGCGTGCTGGTCGAGCGCATCGAGGGCTTCGCCCGCACCGACGAGTGGCAGCGCGCCTACGCCGAGATCAACGAGTTCGAGCGCCAGCTGGTGGATTTCGGCACGATCATCTGCAAGTTCTGGATGCACGTCAGCCCCGGCGAGCAGCTGCGCCGCTTCGAGGAGCGCAAGGCGGTGCGCTACAAGGCCTGGAAGCTGACCGACGAGGACTGGCGCAACCGCGAGCGCTGGCACGAGTACGAGGATGCGGTGGAGGACATGGTGCGCTTCACCAGCACGCCGCGCGCGCCCTGGCACGTGGTCGCCTCCGAGGACAAGCTATACGGTCGCATCCGCACCATCCGCACCATCGTGCGGCAGCTTGAGGATGAGCTAGGCAAGGTCAAGCTCTAGGCCGTAATCGAAAGCAGCACGCGCACAAGAGCAGCCTCAGGGCTGCTTCTTTTTTGGCGCGACGATTGCTATAGCGGCGGTAGCGCATTTTTCTCTACATATAAAGGATACCGCTATGCTGCACACCAACTGGAAGGGCTACCGCACGATCGCGTGGTTCGGGCAGGGCCTGCTGGCCAGCGCCACGCTGCTGATGCTCTTCCGTGCCAACTGGCTGGCCGCCGCCGCGCTGGGCGGCTTTCTGCTGGCCTCATTCGCATTCATGAAGCTTGAGCACCGGCTGCCCACGCTGTTCGACATGCTGTTCGTGCTGGCCGCGCTGATCAATGCGGGCGGCTGGGCCTGGGATCTGTACAACCAGCCCGGCCTCTATGACGAGATCGCCCACTGCTTCACGATCTTCGCGTTTACGCTGGCCTTCGGCTACCTGCTGTTCGAGCGCATGATGGCCAGCTTCTACGACCACCGTGTGCTGTTTATCGTGGTGATCGCCAGCCTGGGCATCGCGCTGGGCGCACTGTGGGAGGTCGGCGAGTGGCTGTCCGATTTCGTGGTCGCCAAGCAGATCGTCTCGGGGCTGGATGATACGATCAGCGACCTGATCCTGGACAGCGCGGGGGCGGTGGTGGCGGCGTGGATGAACATCGCCGTGCTAGAGGAGCGCTCGCGGGCCGAGCTGGCCCAGAAGGAGCGCGAGGAGCAGGGCATGGCCGCGCAGCCCAGCATGCGACGGGCCTAGCGAGCCTGTGCGTTCTCGTTTGGCAGCGATTCTTTACCACGAAGACTCGAAGACTCGAAGATTCGGAAGGGGCGAAAATGAGCAAGCACGGCTCGCACTTTTTCTCTACTATATAAAAGATGATCACCGCCTGTTTGTTTATCAGTATCGATCAAACAAACTGCGGTGATCATCTTTTTTCTGCCAAATCACCGATCAGGCAGATCGCGCCTACTCGGCCACCAGCTCCTCCAGGCGCACGCTCAGCACGCGCGATGCGCCGTCGTCGCCCATCGAGACGCCGTAGATAGTGCTGGCCACCTCGATAGTGCCACGGTTGTGCGTCACCAGCAGGAACTGGGTCTGCTCGCCCAGGTCGCTGATCATGGCGCGGAACCGCCCCACGTTGGCCTCGTCCAGCGCGGCGTCGACCTCATCCAGGATGCAGAAGGGCGTGGGGTTGACCGCCAGGATGGCGAACAGCAGCGCCGAGGCCGTGAGCGCCCGCTCGCCGCCGGAGAGCAGCGCGATGTTCTGCTGGCGCTTGCCGGGCGGGCGCACGGTTATGTCCACCCCATAGTCATCGATGCTGGCCGCGCCATCGGCCTGATCGCCCCCGCCGGTGGTGAGAAACAGCTTGGCCTCGCCGCCGCCAAACAGCCGCACGAAGCACTTCTCGAACTCCACCGCGATGGCCGCGAAGGTGCGCTCGAAGCGGTCGCGCATGGCCGCATCCAGCTCGGCGATCAGCTCGCGCAGCGACTGGGCGGCCTGCTGCAGGTCGCCTATCTGCGTGGTCATAAACTCGTAGCGCTGGTTGGCCTGCTCGTACTCCTCCAGGGCCAGCGGGTTCACCGCGCCCAGCCGCGCCATGCGCCCGCGCATGGCGGCGATCTGCTCGGCCATGTCGGCGGGGGCCTCGGCAGCATCCTCGGGCGGCGGCAGGGTCTCCACGTCCACATCGTCGGCGGCGGCGCGCTCCCAGATGGTATCCTGGCGATCCTTGGCGCGCTGGGCCTCCACCGAGGCGCGGCCATGGGCCGACTCGGCCTCCAGCAGGGCCTTGGTCTGGCCGGCCTCGCGCTGCTCCAGCTCGGCGCGGCGCTGCTCCAGCTCCTCCAGCTCGTGCTCGGCGGGGCCGATCAGGGTGCGCAGCTGGTCGATCTGGGCCAGCAGGGCGGCGTGGGTCTGCTCCAGCGCGGCCAGCTGCTGCTGCGAGGCCACGCGCTCGCGCCCGATGTCGGCGATGCGCTGCTCGGCCTCGCGCTGCTGCTGGGCCTGCCGCGCCAGCTGCTGGTCGTGCGACTGGAGTAGGGCGCGCTCGGCGCGCAGCTCGCCCTCGACGGCGGCGGCGGCGGCACGCAGCTCGGCCAGGCGGGCCTGGGCGGCGCGCTCGCGCTCGGCGCGGGCCGCGTCGGCCTCGCGCAGGGCGGCCAGCGCGGCGGATGCGGCCTGCTCGCGCTCGGCCAGGCGGGCGCGCTCCTCGGCCAGGGACTGCTCCTGAGCGTCGAGCGCGGCCAGGTCGGCGGCCACCTGCTCGGCGCGGCGGCGCTGCAGCTCGGCAGCACCCTCGGCGCGCTCTAGCTCGCGCCGCGCCCGCGCCTCGGCCTCGCGCTGCTGCTCTAGCTCCTGCCCGGCGCGGCGGCGGGCGGCCTCGGCCTCGCGCGCGGCCCGCTCGGCGGCGGCGATGCCGCCCTCAAGCGCAGCGCGGGCCTGCTGCTGCTCGGCGGCGGCGGCGCGGGCCTGCTCCACCTGCTCGGGCAGCTCGCGCAGCTCGCGCTCGCGGCGCAGCACGCCGGACTCCTTGATCTGCGCGCCGCCCGTCACCGCGCCGCCGCCGCTCACCTGCTCGCCCGCCAGCGTCACCAGCGACCAGCCGCCACCCAGGCCGCGCAGCACGCGGCGGGCGGTGGGCAGATCCTCAACCACGATCGTGCGGCCCAGCATGCTCCAGATCACGTCGCGGTAGTGCTCGTCGTAGTCCACCAGCTCGGCGGCCACGCCCAGCACGCCGCGCTCGTCATCCAGGCGCGGGCGGCCATCGCCGCGCTGCTGGCGGATGGTGTCCAGTGGCAGGAAGGTGGCGCGGCCTGCGCCGCTCTTCTTCAGCGCCGCGATCGCATCCTCGGCGTCGCCCCACTGCTCCACCACGATGTTCTGCAGGCGCGACCCCAGCGCCACCTCCACCGCCGTCTCCAGGTGGCTGGGCGTGCGCACCAGCGAGGAGACCAGCGCGAAGCCCTCGCGCCGCTGCGCCTCGGCCCACTGCATGGCGGCCTTCACGCCCGCGAAGGTGCCCGCGTAGCTGCGCTGCAGCCGCGTGAGGCTCTCCAGCCGCGCGTCGAGGTCGGCCAGGATGCGGCGGGCCTGCGAGAGCGACTCCTCGGCCCTGGCGCGCTCGCCGCGCAGGCGATCCAGCTCGGCGCGGGCTTGCTCCTCGGCCTGCTGCGCGTCGGCGCGGGCCTGCTGCGCGGCCTGCAGGCGCTGCTCCAGGCTGGCCGCGCCATCGCGCAGCTTCTGAGCCGCATCCTCGGCCTGCCGCAGCGCATCGGCCTGGCGCTGGTGCTCGCTGCCCAGCGTGGCGCGGCGCTGGCCCAGCTGGCTGGCGCGCTGCCCGGCCTGGGCCAGCGCGGCCTGGGCGGCGGCCTCCTCGCGCTGGGCCGCATCCAGCTGCTGGCGCGCGGCCCGCAGCTCGCGCTCGGCGTGGGCCTGCGCCTCGGCGTGGGCCTGCGCCTCGGCGCGGGCCGTGGCCAGCCGGGCCTCGGCCTCGGCACCGCGCTGGGCGATGGCGGCGCGCTCTAGCTCTAGCTCCTCGTGGCGCAGCCCCAGCTCGCGCAGGCTGCGCTCGGCCTCCTCCTCGCGGCGGGCCAGCGCGGCCAGGCGCTCGGTGCCCACGGCCAGGTTGCGCTGGGCCAGCTCGGCCTGGCTGTGCAGCCCGCTGCTCTCGGTGTGCAGCTCGCCCAGCCGGTCGCGCAGCTCCTTCAGCGCGGCGCGCGCGCTGGCCAGCTCGGCGCTGGCGGCGGCCTGGTGGGCGCGGCGCGCATTCAGCTCGCCCGCCAGCGCGGACTCGGCGGCCTCGGCCTCGGCCAGGGTGCGGCGGGCCGTCGCCCAGGCCGCCGTGTAGTGGCGCAGCAGCAGCCCGCGCAGCTCGCCGTTCAGCTCGTGGTAGCTGCGCGCGAGGCTGGCCTGCCGCTTCAGCGAGCGCAGGCGCGGCTCCAGCTCGGAGAGCACATCGGCGCAGCGCTCCATGTTCGCGCCGGTCTCGCGCAGCTTCGACTCGGCATCCGACTTGCGCGACACGAAGGTGCCGATCTCGGCGGCGTCCTCGAACATGCGGCGGCGCTCCTCGGGGCGCAGCGTCAGCACCGCATCCACCAAGCCCTGGTTGATAATGGTGTACGAGCCGCCTAGCGGCCCCACCGCCTCCTGCACATCGCGCAGGCGCACCCGGCTGCGGTTCAGGTAGTACTCGTTGTCGCCAGCGCGCGTGGCCTTGCGGGTGATCGTCACCTCGTTGTAGGGCAGCGGCAGCACGCGGTCGCTGTTATCTATGGTTAGGGAAACCTCGGCATAGCCCGAGGGCGCGCGCCTGCCGCCGCCGCTGAAGATCATGTCCTCGGTGCGCTTCGAGCGCAGCGCCGCCTGGCTCTGCTCGCCCAGCACCCAGCGCACGGCGTCATTAATATTGCTTTTGCCAGAGCCATTGGGGCCGATCACGGCGGTGATGCCGGGGCGAAATTCGAGCACGGTGTGCGCGGCGAAGGTCTTAAACCCGTGGATTTCTAGCCGTTTGAGGTGCATGCGATCTGTGGCCGACTATCTTCAAAGCCGCGTGCGAGAATCGCTCGTACGCAGCACAATACTGCATTAGAGAGGGATGAGACTTGGCCGCATTATAGCATAGAAGGTTGACAAGCCCAGCCGAACTCCCCATCATGACAGAGCATAGTTTGCTCGCCTTGCGCCCGCCTAGGGCCGCAGGGCGAGGAGAAAACGGGCGGCGGCACTGGGCTGGGCCTTCCCGCTACGGGATGGATCATGGCCAGCGCCAGCGATCTGGCACCTTCGCTGGATGGGCCAGGCGCCAGCGGCCCAGCCCACCAGCCCTCGGCCTTCCAGCGACCCAACTCACGAGCGGCCAGGATGCCCAACAGTGCATCGTGACGCTCCCCCTTGGCACATGACACACCCCATGCCCTCGATAGATGATCTTGTGGAGGCCAGCTACGACCAGCTGTTCCGCCTCGCGCTGCTGCTCACCGGCGACATGCGGCGCGCCGCGCTGCACATCCAGCAGGCCGTGCGGCAGGCCGCCAGCGCCCCGGGCCAGCCCGAGCAGGCGCTGCTGCGCGCCATGCTGCCACGCGCCGCGCGCTATGGCCGCTGGCGGCCCGGCCCGACCCAGCGCCAGCGCGCCGCCCTGCCCAGGCCCCAGGCCGATGCGCTGCTACGGCTGCTGGCCGAACTGCCGCCCGCCACCCGGCTGGCGGTGGGGCTGCACTACCTGCGCGGCCTCGCCCCCGACGAGCTAGCCGCGATCGCTGGCGAGGGTGCCGAGGCCGCGCTGGCCAGCTTCCGCGCCACGGCGGCGCTGCGCCTGGGTATCGCCCCCGCCGACACACCCCCGCCCGACCTGGTGCAAATGGACGCGTGGCTGCGCGGCAGGCTGGGGGCCGACGAGGCCACCGCGTTGC
Source organism: Chloroflexia bacterium SDU3-3 (assembly GCA_009268125.1). Classification (NCBI taxonomy): domain Bacteria; kingdom Bacillati; phylum Chloroflexota; class Chloroflexia; species Chloroflexia bacterium SDU3-3. The sequence continues at coordinate 46,710 of WBOU01000010.1, forward strand.
GCGGCCAGATCTTCGCCGACGAGGAGACCCGCGCCCAGCGCGACGCCATGCAGCGCGTGGCCGAGCTGCTGCCCATAGCCATCGCCGGCCTGTTCGCCATCGACCCGCCCGCCGCGCCACAGCCCGCCCCCGCCGCGCCAAGGCCGCAGCGCCCCCGCCGCGCCAAGGCGCTGGCCGCGCTGGTGGCTGGCGTGCTGCTGGCCAGCGCGCTGATCATGGTGGTGCCAGGGCTGTTCAGCCCGCCCGCCGCGCCTGCGCTAGCGCTCAGCGCGGCGGATGTGCTCGATGCCGCCATCCACCGCTTCGACCAGGGCCAGCGCGGCAGCGGCACCCTACACGAGCGCTACCGCGCCGCCATGCCAAACGGCGACGACATCACCATCGAGCGCTGGTACGACTTCGCCAGCCCCAACCGGCTATCGGTCGACGTGCATAGCACCCGACGCGCCATGTTCGCCCTGCGCGCCGACGGCACTGGCAACATCCAGTACTACGGCAGCCCGCGCTGGGCGCGCTTTGCCCCCGACCAGGCCCGCAACCTGGTCTACCAGATGCCCCCAGCCGAGGCCCAGGCAGCCATGCCCGTGCTGCGCAGCGCGCTGGTGGCCGACAGCCCGCACATCAGCGAGCGCAGCATCAAGCCCGACATCGGCGCGCTCTACCTGGCCCAGGCCCGCACCCAGGGCGCGGGGCTGCTGGGCAACACCCAGATGCTCGGGCGCGATGCGCTGCTGCTGCGCTACACCACCACCATGCTCCCCGGCGAGCAGGCGGATGGCGAGCAGCGCCAGGTGCTGCTCGCCATCGACCGCGAGCTGCACGCCCTGCTGGATGTCACGGTGCTAACCGAGCGCGGCGGCGAGTCGGCCAGCCAGCGGCCATGGTACGCCGAGCAGATCGAGCTGGTGGAGAACGCCCCGGTCGGCCAGTTCAGCATCGCCAACACCATGGATGCCATCCAGATCACCGGCGTGCGCAGCCTCAGCCTGCCCAACATCCCCAGCGAGCTGTTCACGACCCTTGAGGAGGCCCAGCGCAGCAGCACCAGCGCGCTGCTGGTGCCCACCGCCCTGCCCGAGCCGATGCGCGGGCTGCTGATCGACCGCAACACCAGCGGGCTGCGCCCGGCCTACACGCTGCTCTACGAGGGCGAGTTCCGCACCATCACGCTCTCGCAGGGCGGCGACGTGCTGCAGTACGGCCAGCTCGACCCCGCCGAGCATAGCGCGGGCGCGTACCGCTACAGCCTCGGCAGCACCCCAGGCAGCAGCATCGCCGTGGTCAGCAGCATCGCTGGGCAGGGCCAGCCGATCAGCATCCAGTTCGATGACATCTACAGCACCCCCGAGGAGCGCGCGGCGGCGCTGGAAAACATCATCACATCGCTCACCCCGGTGACGCGCGACAATGTCCAGGCGCTCCAGCAGACCCTGGTGCCAATGGCCGTGGCGGGCGGCGCACCCTAAACGTGCTGCCCCATCCTCACAGCAATTGCAGTCGCCAATCTTTCCCCGATGGCTCGTTCATGCTCATAAGCAAGAAGAGCGTCCGGGCCGCCCCAGCGCGCTGCTGCGCGTGAGGCCCGCCTCTGGCGGGCCTCACGCGCACATCACAGACACATAAGCCACTACATAGGCATGTTGGCGGCATCCGGCGTATAATAGAGCGGCAGAGCAAACAGATAGCCACGCCATCTCCTAAAGGCCGACCATGAGCAGAATCCAACGAATCACCCTTCTCGGCACACTCGCCCTGATCGCCACGGTGGGGGCGCTCGCGGCGCACGCGGTCGCGCCGCTGGTGGCCCAGGCCATCCCCAGCGGCACCCCCACCCTGCAGCCCGTCCCGGCCAGCGGCGCTTCCGACTTCACGCCCAGTATGAGCCAGCAGCAGGCCGCCGATGCCGTCACCGCCGCGCAGCAGCAGGATATGGCCCGCCGCGCCAACCTGGGGCCGACCCCGCTGGAAGGGCTACCTAGCTTCTCGACGGTCTACATCCCTTCCAGCAGGCACCACCTGAGCGACCGCGCGGGCTTCCTGAGCTTCTGGCGAGAAAACGGCGGCCAGCTCATCTTCGGCGATCCAGTGACCGACGAGCTGGTCGAGGATGGCAAGGTGGTACAGTACTTCAGCCAGGCCAAGTTCGAGTACAACCCCGAGTCGGGCAGCATCCAGCTGGCCCTGCTGGGCAGCCAGCTGGCGGCAGGCCGCAGCTTCGCGCCGGGCAGCCCCGACGGCGGCGACATGTACTTCCGCGAGACCGGGCACACGCTCAGCGGCGCATTCCTGATCTTCTGGCAGAAGCGCGGCGGGCTGCAGATCTTCGGCTACCCGATCAGCGAGCCGCTGCAGGAGACCAGCAGCATCGACGGCCAGCTGCGCACCGTGCAGTACTTCGAGCGCGCCAAGTTCGAGCACTTCCCCGACGAGCTGTACCCGCTCTACCGCCAGCAGGTGGCCGCGCGAGGCCTCAAGCTGGCCGCCCTGCACGAGGTTCGGCTGGCCGCCCTGGGCCAGCAGGCCGCTCGCCTGCGCGGCGCGCCCACCGCCGAGGTGCAGCCCTTCAGCGGCGCGGTGGCCTGGTCGCCCAAAAACTACGAGCGCCGCATCGAGGTCAACCTCACCACCCAGAGCCTGATCGCCTACGAGGGTAGCGTGCCGGTGTACCACGCGCTGGTGGCCAGCGGCCAGGATGGCATGAACACACCCACCGGCAGCTTCGCCATCTACGACAAGCTCCCGATCCAGGACATGGTCGGTTCGATAGGCAGCGAGTCGTGGTATGTGCCCTCGGTGCCATGGGTGCAATACGTGGTGGGCGGCGTGGCGCTGCACGGCACCTACTGGCACGACAAGTGGGGCACCGGCACGCGCATGTCGCACGGCTGTATCAACCTCAACATCGACGACGCCCAGTGGCTCTACGAATGGGCCGACATCGGCACCAGCGTGAATATCAGCTATTAGCCGAGGCCGCCTACGCAGGGGGTGAATCTCGACAATTGCCAATTGCAGATTCTTATGGCACAATCAGCCCTAACACTATACGGGGTATACACAGCACCACCAAGCATATCGGCAGAGGCCCAACCAAACGGCCCGCCAGCCAACCCAGCCCACCCCGGCCAGACGTCCCTCGGACGAGGGCTAGCGCACTTGCGGCGGCACCTAGGCACCTATGGAATCGACCACCCAACAGCCCGCTCTCGCGGTGACGGCGCTCTCGGCATGCTACGCCATACAGGCCGCCGCCGACCAGGCGCAGGTCGAACGCGCCCTGCTCGACGCCATAGCCCTGCTTGATGACGCCCCCGGCGCCACGATCATCCGCCGCAGCCGGATCGGCTGGCACGCCGCTGATGGAGAGCGGCGCACCCCGACCGACTGGCTCGACCGCGTGGCCCAGCGCCGCGAGCCGCACGCCACCGGCCCTGGCACCCCCCCTGCTGGCCTCTACGCCCCGCTCGCCGACGACCTCATGCTCTTCCTGCCCGCACCCGCCATCGCCAGCGACGATCAGCACGAGCCAGCCCGGCTGCTGGTAGAACATGCCGCGCTGGCCATCGCCCGCCTGCGCAACGCCCAGGCCCAGGCGGGCGCGGATAGACCGCCCTTCCCCCACCTGATCGGGGCGGTCAGCGAGCGCTACAAGGTGCTCACCGAGCACACCATCAACGCCGTGCTGATCTCGAACGACGACGGTATCATCTTCCAGGCCAACAAGGCCGCCGCAGCGATCTTCGGCTACCCCCCCGAGCAGCTTGTCAACCTGAACATCTCGCACGCGCTGGGGATCAGCACGCAGTACCTTCGCGACAGCCTAAGTGACTACTACGATGATGGCTACGGCGGCGGGATCGCCCGCATCCGCCGACCAGACGGCGAGACCCGCGAGGTCGAGTATGTGATCTGCCGGATCGAGGACAACCTGCACATCAGCATCCTGCACGACATCACCTACCCTCAGGAGCAGTCGCGCCCGCCCAGATCCAGCCAGTCGGTCGAGATCCACTACGGCCTGCCCCAGAGCCTCACGCGCTGGCCCCACAGCGAAGAGCGCTACCGCATGCTCATGGACACCTCGCCAAGCGCCATCCTGCTTGCCGCCGCCGATGGCACGATCAATTTCTGCAATAGCCAGGCGGCCACGCTCTTCGGGTATGCTCCCGTCGAGGCGATCCATGGCATGAACATCAGCGCGCTGATCGACGGCGAGCCAGGCAGCGGCGGGCAGATCATCGCCGACATCCAGAGCGGCCACAGCATCGAGTATGTCATGCGGCGAAAGGATAGCCAGCGCTTCTACGCCGACGTGAGCTGCACGCCGATGCCGCTGCCCCCCGAGGCGACGCCCACGCTCATCATCGTGGTGCACGACATCAGCATCCGCAAGCAGGCCGAGCGGCTGCTGACCGCCGCCTACAACGACGTGGCCTCGCGAAACCGCCACCTCAACCACACCCAGCGGCTGCTGCAGGATCTGTTCAACGGGCTGGAGGATGGCCTGCTGCTGCTCGATCGGCACGGCCAGGTGCAGGTGATCAACCGCACCCTGGCCAACCTGCTTGGCATCGCCCCCGAGCTGGCGCTCGATCGCCCCTGGCCCGAGGTCTATCAGCAGGCGTCACCGAGCTTCCCCGGCCACCTAGCACAGCAGCTGTCTACCGTCGGGCGGCAGCGCGCTCAGCACAACCGCTACACCGCCCCCGACGGGGTCACCCGCATCCTCGACATCCGCGTCACCGCGATCGGCCAGGCCCGCCAGATCAACCACATCATCATGCATGTGATTGACGAGACCGAGACCGTGCGCCTGCAGGAGCAGCTGATCCGCACCGAGCACTTCGCTGCCAGCGGCAAGCTGGCCGCCAGCGTGGCCCACGAGATCAACACCCCGCTGCAGACTATCCAGACCAACCTCAAGCTGATGCAGCGCATGGCCCCCAAGGACAGCCAGGGCTTTCTGGATGATGCGCTTGAGGAGATCCGGCGGCTGGGGCGGATCGTGCGACAGCTGCTCGATTTCTACCGCCCCACCACCATGCTCGTCGCACCGGTCGATGTCGCCGCGCTGATCGACCGCGTGATGCTGATGCTCGGGAAAACTATCCGCGACCAGCATATCGTGATCGAGCGCCAGATCGACAGCGACCTGCCCTTCATCTACGGCCGGGCCGACGAGCTGACCCAGATCGTGATCAACCTGATCATCAACGCGCTGGATGTCATGCCGCAAGGCGGGCGGCTGGGGGTGCGGGTCGAGCTGGCCCCCGACGCGGATAGCGCGGGGGCCGAGCGCATGGTGATCGCTATCACCGATAGCGGCCCTGGGCTGCCTCAAGGCCTGCGCGAGCAGATCTTCGAGCCGTTTATCACCACCAAAGAGCAGGGGACGGGCCTCGGCCTGTGGATCAGCAGGCAGCTTGTGCAGCAGCACGGCGGTACGCTCTGGGCCACCGACAGGCCAGGCCAGGGCAGCACCTTCTGGGTCGCGCTACCGATCAGCACCACGCCCACACGACGAGGAGGTACCTAGGTTGTATCGGTGAGGGAAAAGGCCGTTCAGGTGGGCGGGCTTCGGTGCCGCCTAAACTTTATTGTTCAAAGGCTCGATTATGACAGCAGACATCTTGCTTGTAGACGACGACAATACCATGCGCCGCGCCCTGGCATCATGGCTCACCCTCGCCGGGTACCGTGTGACCCAGGCCCCCGATGGCGAGGCCGCCATCGATCATCTCGAGCAGACGCACTTTGCCGTTGTGATCACCGATATCGTGATGGGCGATATCGATGGCATCGAGGTGCTGCACACCGCCCGCTGCCTCACACGGCGGCCTGCGGTCATCCTGCTCACCGGCCACGGCTCGCTCGAATCGGCGGTGGCCGCGGTGCGATCTGGGGCGCACGACTACCTGCTGAAGCCATGCGACGAGGAGTACCTGCTCAACTCGGTGGCCGATGCCGTGCAGCGCTACCAGTCCGAGCAGCGCCTGCGCGACGCGGCCCAGATCCTCACCGACTTCCTGCACGTGGGCGCGCCCAACACCGGCGCAGCGATCGCCACCAGCCCGCCTGCCAACCTGCGCGTGGGCGAGATCAGCATCGGCACCTCGCGCAAGCAGGTGTGGATCGGCAGCCGCCAGGTGCAGCTGACCCCGATCGAGTACGCGCTGCTGTGCTACCTGGCCGAGCGCCCCGAGCAGGTGCACCGCTACAGCGCGATCGTGCGCTCGACCCACCAGCTCAACCTCGACGAGTTCGAGGCCAAGGGGCTGCTGCGCACCCACTTTCTGAATCTGCGCAAGAAGCTCGGCTCGGCCTACTTCGCCACCGACCGCGGGATTGGCTATATGCTGACTATCCCGCGCAGCGAGGCCGAGCTAGAGGCCAGCAAGTAGCCTAGCGCGCCTGGGCGGCCACGCCGTGCAGCAGCAGCTGGGTGAGACGCGCGATCGCCCCAGGCGCGGCGGTGAGAGCGTAGGGATCCTCGGGGTTGGTGCCTTCCACAATATCGGCACCGCTGAGCGAGTAGCGCTCGACCGCGCTCGGCGCGAGGCTGCGAAACCCCCACGCGAGGCTGGCCATCTTCTGCTCGGAGATGTCGGTCTGGATGTAGCTGCGCATGGCCTCGCTGATGTCGGCGATGCTCTGCAGCTGCTGGAATGAGTTCTTCGCACGCATGTTGTCGAGCACGCCCATCAGCACCTGCTGCTGGCGATCCATCCGGCGGAAGTCGCTATCGGCGTGGCGGGTGCGGGCATACATCAGCGCTCGCTCGCCATCCATGTGCTGCTCGCCGGGCAGAAAGTGCGCCACGGTGTAGCCGTAGTCCATGGTCGGGTACTCGGGGTCGTAGATCTCGCTCGGCACATTGATATCGATCCCGCCGATCGAATCGATCGCCCCAACGAACCCGGCAAAATCGATCTCGGCAACATAGTCGATAGGCACCCCCAGCAGACCGCTCACTGTCCTGCGCATCAGCGCCAGCCCGCCACCAGCGCCATCCTGATCGCCGTAGGCGTGGGCCGCGTTGATCCGCGCGTAGCCATAGCCGGGGATGGAGACGACGAGATCGCGCGGCAGCGAGAGCATGGCCACGCGCTGCGCGTCGGGGTCGAGCCGCACCACGATCACGGTGTCGGCGCGGGTGCCGCCGCCCTCGTGCGGCCTGCGATCCACCCCCAGCAGCAGCATCGTGACCGCGCCGTCGCGGTCGGGCGCGACCTGCAGCACCCCGCGCCCGCCGCCCTGCTGGGGCGCGGGGGTGGCGCGGCTGGCCGCCAGGATGGTGTCAAGCGGCACGGGCGTGATCGTCTGCGTGGGCAGGGCCAGCGGCGGGGCGGTGGGCAGCGATGCTACCGCCGCTGTGGTGGGCGCGGCGGTGGGCGCGCGCGCCGCCGCCATGGGCGTGCTCGCCACCACCGGCAGCACCGGGGCCAGCGCCGCGCTGGTGGGCGTGGCGGGGATGGTGGTGGCGATCTGATAGGCCTGCGCGCTGCGGTGGATGCGCCCGAGCGTAAACACCACCCAGCCCACCAGGGCCAGCGCGGCCAGCAGCGCCACCGCCCCCGCGCCCATGGCCAGCCACCGCCATCTGCTAGCGCGGCGCGGCAGCGGCGGCGGCGCGACAGCAGCAGGCAGCGGCGCGGCTGGGGCCGGGTCGGCATCCATGGCGAGCAGCGAGGCGAGCAGCTGGTCGTGGGTCTGCTCGTCGTAGTAGGAGCGGCACGCCGCACATGTGGAGAGGTGAAAGCCTAGCTGGGCGCGGGCGGGGTGGCCGCTGCCAGGGCGGGTGCCACGTTCGATCAATCGGCGGGCGGTGTCGCAGTTCATAGGGCGGCGATCTGAGGGCGCAGCGCCCTCGTAGAAAAGTCCATTCCTCGAAATATGGCTATCAGTGTAGCACAAAAGGAACAGGCTATGTCGCACACCAAACTGATCGCGGGCGTATTCAGCGGCGCGGGGTCCGAGGCCAGCGCCGCCGCCGCCGCCCGCGCCATCCGGCAGCATGTGGGCCAGGTGCACGCGCACAATGTGGCGCTGCTGACGCGCGACGCCAGCGGCGCCCTGCAGATCGACGAGAGCGCCGAGCGCGACGAGATCCGCCGCGACGCGACGGCGGGCGCGGTGCTGGGCTGGCTGGTCGGCTTCGCCAACACGCTGGCGGGCGGCCCGCTCGGCCCCGCCGAGGGTGGCCCGCTCGGCCAGGCCATGGGCCAGCAGATCAGCGCCGGGCGCGACGCGGGCTTCGCGCAGGACTTCCTGCGCCAGCTGGGCGCGACCCTGGCCCAAGGCGACGCCGCGCTGCTGGCCGCCATCCCCGCGCGCGAGGCCGAGGCGGCGCTGGCGCTGCTGGCCCAGCACCAGGCCGTGGCGCACGCCTACGATCTCGACCCTCGGCTGCTGGCCAGCGGCTAGCGACGGGCGGCCAGGGGATGGAGCGGCGCTTCATCCCCTGGCCCCAGCGATACCACGCGAACATCGGCCAAAAGTAGCATCGAGTTTCGCCAGGGTCTCTGGTACAATCAATCCTGTTGACTTTCCACCCACGACCAACGACCACCAGCAGAAGCACTGCTTCTTCCGCCCCAGCGGCACCCGAAGAAGCGCCCAGGTACCGCGCTGTTGCAGCGGATGAGGAGAAACGCCAATGTCCAACACAGCAGAAATCACAATCGCCTGGGCACAGCTGCGCCTCGCTCGCTGACACCCCGCTGGTGCGCATGCCGCACGACAGCCTCGATCAGCTCATCAGGACGCCCGTAAGACCGTACGTATAACGACGCGCTGTGCCACCCGTATCGGTGTGGCCTTGCTGCGTGTCTTTCTCGACTCTTGCGCCCCCGCATATGGGTGCAGCGCCTTGGTTAAGTGCGCACTCAAGAGCCAGGAAATGCACGTTCTCTTGCCATCCACCGCACGCCTGCGCGGCGCGGGCGTGCGCGCCACCCATAAAGACCAAAAGTAAGGAGGAACACCCGATGAGCACGACCGCCTATGCCAGCCGCACCTACGCCGGAGAGCACGACCTTCAGCCAATCGTCGATCTGCTCAACCTGTGCGACTCCGTGGACAAGCTGGATGATAGCTACGGCGTAGACGACCTGCGCAACGAGTTGACCCGCCCCCACTTCAACCCCGAGCGCGACATCCAGCTCTGGGAGGAGGATGAGGGCCAGCTGATCGCCTACGCCGAGACGCCTATCCGCAACCCGACCGAGGATTCGGCGCACACCGAGGTGTCGCTCTACATCCGCATCCACCCCGAGCACCGCACGCCCGAGCTGGCCCAGCAGGTGCTGGCCTGGGCCGATGCGCGCCTCCACGAGCTGCTGCAGGAGCGGCAGAAGCCGGTGGAGGTGCGGTCGTGGGCACCCGACTACTACACCTACATGCAGGGCCTGCTTGAGGGCTATGGGATGCAGCCGGTGCGCTACTTCTTCAGCATGGATCGCGACCTCACCCAGCCCATCCCGGCGGTCAGCCTGCCCGAGGGCTACACGCTGCGCCACGTGGAGAACGCCGAGGATGAGGAGAAGTGGGTCGACGCCTACAACTGGTCGTTCATCGACCACTACAATTTCCACCCGCGCGCGATCGAGTCGCACCGCCACCTGCTGACCGACAAGAGCTACCGCCGCGAGCGCGACCTGATCGCCGTGGCCGCCGATGGCAGCGTCGCCGCCATCGCGTTCTGCTGGATCGACGAGGACTACAACCAGCGCAACCGTGCCGAGCACGGCTGGGTGTACATGCTGGGCGTGCGGCGCGGCCACCGCAAGCTGGGCCTGGGCCGCAGCATGCTGCTGGCCGGCATCACCAAGCTGCACCAGGACGGCATGAAGGTGGCCCGCCTGAACGTGGACGCCGAGAACCCCAGCGGCGCGCTCCAGCTCTACCAGTCGGCGGGGTTCGTGCAGGCCAAGCGCAGCATCGACTACTGGAAGCGGCTCGACAAGTAGCAGCCGCCCTCGCCGCAAGGCAAACGTGCGGCGTGAAGAACTGCACGCGATGCGCAGCAATAAGGAGAAGCAGAATGAGCCTGACCGCCTATCGTACCCGCGCCCACGCCGGAGAGCACGACCTTCAGTCGATCGCCGATCTCTTCAACCTGTGCGACGCGACCGACCACCTGGACGACAGCTACAGCGTCGAGGATCTGCGCACCGAGCTGACGCGGCCCGGCTTCGACCCGGCGCGCGATACCCAGCTCTGGGAGGATGAGGGCGGCCAGCTGATCGCCTACGCCGAGACGCCCACCCGCGCGGCGGATGACCACGCCGCATTTGTGGAGGTATCGCTCTACTTCCACATCCACCCCCAGCACCGCACGCCCGAGCTGGCCCAGCAGGTGCTGGAATGGGTCGATGCGCGCATCGGCGCTATGCGCAGCGAGAAGCACAAGCCCGTGGAGCTGCGCGCCGGAGCGCCCGACCACTACCAGTTTCAGATCGACCTGCTGGAGGGCTTTGGGATGCGCGGGGTGCGCTACTTCTTCACCATGGAGTGCGATCTCACCCAGCCCATCCCGGCCTTCGCGCTGCCCGAGGGCTACGCGCTGCGCCACGTGGAGAACGCCGAGGATGAGGTGAGGTGGGTGGAGGCCTACAACCTGTCGTTCATCGACCACTACAACTTCCACCCGCGCACCATCGAGCGGCACCGCCACTGGCTGAGCAACAAGGACTACCGCCGCGAGCACGACCTGATCGCCGTGGCCCCCGATGGCGCGGTGGCGGCCTTCGCCTTCTGCCTGATCGACACAGACTACAACCAGCGCAACGGCACCCACCAGGGCTGGGTCTGCATCCTGGGCGTGCGGCGTGGCCACCGCAAGCTGGGCCTGGGCCGCAGCATGCTGCTGGCCGGTATCACCAAGCTGCGCGAGGACGGCGCGACCGTAGCCCGCCTGAACGTGGACGCCGAGAACCCCAGCGGCGCGCTCCAGCTCTACCAGTCGGCGGGGTTCGTGCAGGACAGACGCCACATCAGCTTCTGGAAGCGCTACGAGTACTAGAGAGGTCTGACTGATGCTGCAAGGCCCCCGCGTGACGCTCCGACCAACCGAGAAAGACGATATGGAGGCGCTGCACGCGCTCGCCCGCAATGTCGAGCTGGTGCAGCTGACAGGCTTTAGCTGGAGACCCGAGTCGCTGGCCCGCTGGCAGCGCGAGTTCGAGCAGCATGCCGAAGATCCCACCGAGGATCTTTTCACCATCGTGGCCGATGGTCTGGTCATCGGCTTCTGCACGCTACACCAGCGCAACCGCCGCGACTCGGCCACCCAGCTGGGCATCGGCATCTACCACCCCGGCTACGTGGGCCATGGCTACGGGCGCGAGGCCATCGGCCTGCTGCTCGACTGGGCCTTCTACGATCAGGGCTGGCGGCGCGTCTGGCTGCGGGCGATTTCGGTGAACGAGCGCGCGCTCAAGGCCTATCGCAAGATCGGCTTTGTGGAAGAAGGGCGGCTGCGCCAGCAAGCCTTCTTCCAAGGCCAGTACGTCGACATCATCACCATGGGCATGCTCCGCGAGGAGTGGGACGCCATTCGCAGCAGCTAGCGCTGGAGCGCCGCACCTGCGTACTGCGCGCAACACAGGACATGAGGAAGCAACTATGCTGCAGGGAACGCGGGTGACGCTCCGCCCAGCCGAGCAGGAAGACCTGAAGGCGCTGCACGCCATGCGCAGCAACGTGGATCTGGTGCAGCTTGGCAACGGCTGCTGGGAGCCAGAGCCGCTGGCCCGCTGGCAGATGTTCTTCGACAAAAGCCTAGAGGGCCAGCCCAGCGCCTGGATGGTGATCGAGGTGGCGGGCACGGTGATCGGCAGCTGCACGCTGCACCACAGCCAGCGCCGCGACGGTTCCACCCAGCTCGGCATCGGCATCTACCACCCCCAGTACGTCGGCCAGGGCTACGGGCGCGAGGCCATCGGCCTGCTGCTCGACTGGGCCTTCTACGACCAGGGCTGGCGGCGCGTCTGGCTGGAGGCATTCGCGCTGAACGAGCGCGCGCTCCGGCTCTACCGCAGGCTCGGCTTTGTGGAGGAGGGGCGGCTGCGCCAGCACACCTTCTTCCGTGGACAGTACATCGACATCATCCATATGGGCCTGCTCCGCGAGGAGTGGGACCAAGCCCGCAACCACGAGATCCGAAGCGCCGCATCAGAATGCCGCGCACCATAGAGCAAAAGAGGAACCGACCATGCTGAAAGGCAAGCTTGTCTCGCTCCGCCCCGTGGAAAAGGACGACCTGAAAGCCCTGCACGCGCTCACCCGCAACGTCGAGCTGATCCAGTACGGCAATGGCAACTGGGAGCCGGAATCGCTGGCCCGCTGGGAGAAGAGCTTCGAGAAGCACCTCGAAGACAAAGAGCCGTCCTTCTTGGCCATCGAGGCCGACGGCCAGATCATCGGCGACTGCGGGCTGCACCACAGCCACCGCCGCGACTCATCCACCCAGTTCGGCATCGGCATCTACCACCCCGAGTACGTGGGGCGCGGCTACGGGCGCGAGGCCATCGCGCTGCTGCTCGACTGGGCCTTCTACGACCAGAACTGGCGGCGCGTGTACCTTGAGGCGCTGGCGGTGAACGAGCGCGCGCTCAAGGCCTACCGCAAGATCGGCTTTGTAGAGGAGGGGCGGCTGCGCCAGCACACCTTCTTCCGCGGCCAGTACGTCGATATCGTGCATATGGGCATGCTCCGCGACGAGTGGACATCCCTACGAGAAAAACAGCTCACACACCCGTAGTCTTGGCCGCAGCTGGCCCAGATAGCGGGAGGAGAACAATGATGTATACATCCGACCAAGAAGATCTTATCTGTGCCAAATACACCCAGCAGGCCTGGGTCGCCCAAGCCCAGCAGCGCCAGCTGCTGCAGCAGATCGGCGGGCCGAGCCTGACCCAGCAGACCGCACAGGCCCTCGGGGCCGCGCTGGTGGCCTTCGGCAGGTGGCTCCAGTGCCACGCGCGCAGGCAGCAGCCCATATCGATCGCCAACGATCTGATGCCCACCCAACGGTAGCCCCGCCCGTGGGGCGCTCGGCCCACGCAGGCCAAGCGCCCCACGGCCATTGATAGAAAAAGGCAAGGCCAGCCATGACAACGCTACCCCCCCACGACCACGCCTATCGCCGCGAGCTTGGCGATGGGCTGGTGCTCCGCTGGGCCACCCCCGCCGACACCGAGAAGATCGCCGACCTCTACGGCTTCGTGTTCCGCAGAACCGCCGACGAGCCGCTCAACATCTACCTTCAGCACTGGACGCGCGAGCTGATGGCGGGCACCCACCCGCTGATCGACCTAGGCGACATCGCCATCGTCGAGGACACCACCACCGGCACGATCGCCGCATCCACCTGCCTGCTCAAGCAGGAGTGGCGCTACGAGGAGATCGCCTTCCCGGTGGGGCGGCCCGAGATCGTGGCCAGCATGCCCCAGTACCGCCAGCGCGGCCTCATCCGCGCGGTCTTCGAGCTGATCCACGCCCGCAGCGATCAGCGCGGCGACCTGGCCCAGGGCATCACCGGCATCCCCTACTACTACCGCCAGTTCGGCTACGAGTTCGCGCTCGACCTGCACGGCGACCGCTTCATCCCGCTGGCCAACATCCCCAAGCTGAAGGAGGGCGAGGCCGAGCCATACACCATGCGGGCCGCCGAAGCAGACGACCTGCCCTTCATCCAGGAGCTGTACGCCCAGGAGAGCCGCCGCCTATGCGACGGCCAGCCGCTGGCGGTGGCATCCAACGTGCCCGCCGACTACTGGCCCTTCGCGCTGGCCAGCGGCGAGCGCCAGTCGGGCGAGGGCCTGCTGCTGCACGTGCTGACCGACGCCGAGGGCCAGCGCCTAGCCTACGCGGCGCTTGTGCCGCTGCGCTGGGGCGAGGTGATCTTCGTGCGCAGCGCCTGGGTCGCCGAGGGCGTCAACATGCGCCAGATCCTGCCCTCGCTGCTGCGCGGCATCCAGTCCGTCGCCGCGCCGCGCCAGATCCAGAAGGACAAGGCCCCCGAGGCCTCGGTGATCGCGCTGGCCTTCGGGGCCTCGCACCCCTTCTACCAAGCGGCGGGCGGCATGATCAAGAACGAGGACAAGCCCTACGCCTGGTACGTGCGCGTGGCCGACCTGCCCGCGTTCATCCGGCACATCCAGCCCGTGCTGGAGCGCCGCCTGGCCGAGTCGCCGGTGGTGCGCGGCCACAGCGGCGAGCTGCGGATCTCGTTCTACCGTGGCGGGCTGCGCATGGCCTTCGAGCAGGGCAGGCTGACCGCCGTGGAGCCGTGGAAGCAGGGCCACAACTGGGAGCCTGGCCCGATGGCGGCCTTCCCGCCGCTGGTCTTCAGCCACGTGCTGATGGGCCACCGCAGCATCGACGAGCTGCGCATCGTGTACCCCGATGTCTGGGCCGACGACGAGGGCCGCCCCCTGATCGAGGCGCTGTTCCCCAAGCGCACATCCTGGGTGCTCAGCCTCGAATAGCGCACGCCCATACCCCAGCGACCCAGCCCACCCGCCGAGGAGCGCACCGCGCGGCGCGCCCTCGGCCAGCCTTATGGAATAGGTGACACCATGCTCAACCATCTTCGCAGCTACTGGAACCTGCTGGCAACCTACCTTCAGCCCTACCGCCGCCAGGTCATCCTGCTGGCCGTGCTGCTGCTCTCCAGCATCGCGATGCAGCTGCTCAACCCCCAGCTGCTGCGGCTCTTCATCGACACCGCCCAGCAGCCCGCCAGCCCGCTCGGCGCGCTGTTTGGGGTGGCGGGCCTCTTCATCACCATCGCGCTGCTGGCGCAGGGCCTCTCGCTCTGGGCCTCCTACATCAGCGAGAACCTGGCATGGAGCGCCACCAACGGCCTGCGCGCCGACCTGACCTTCCACTGCCTCAAGCTCGACATGACCTTCCACAAGGGCCGCACCCCCGGCGAGCTAATCGAGCGGATCGACGGCGATGTGACCGCCATGGCCAACTTCTTCTCGCAGTTCGTCATCCGCGTGCTGGGCAACGTGCTGCTGATGCTGGGCGTGCTGGTGGTGCTCTGGCTGGAGGACTGGCGGATCGGCGGTGGCATGACGCTGCTGGCGGTGGCGCTGTTCTTCACGCTGCTGAAGGTGCAGCAGCTCACTGTGCCGTTCTGGGCCAAGGCCCGCGAGGCCAGCGCCGCCCTGTTCGGCCTGATCGAGGAGCGCCTGTCGGGCACCGAGGACATCCGCTCCAGCGGGGCGATCGACCACACCATGCGCCGCCTGGCCGAGCGCAGCGCCAGCCGCCTGCACTTCGAGCGCCGCGCGGCGGTGATCGGCTCGCTGACATGGCTGACGCCTATGCTGTTCTTCGCGGTGGCCAGCGCCCTGAGCTACTGGCTGGGCCACACCTCGTTCTACGCTGGCACCATGACGCTGGGCACGGTCTACCTGCTGTTCTTCTACACCGACGCGCTGCTGCGCCCCGTCATCCAGATCACGCGCCAGATCGAAGATCTGCAGAAGGCTGGCGCGGGCGTGGTGCGCGTGGGCGAGCTGTACGGCTTCAGCAGCGCCCTGGCCGATGGCCCGGACGCCCTGCCCGCAGGCCCGCTGGATGTGGCCTTCGAGGCGGTGGGCTTCGCCTACGACGACGGCGATGGCGCGCGCGACACCGTGCTGCACGACCTGAACCTGCGGATCGCCGCCGGGCGCACCCTGGGCATCCTGGGCCGCACCGGCAGCGGCAAGACCACGCTCACCCGCCTGCTGTTCCGGCTCTACGATGTGACCGATGGCCGGATCGCCCTGGCCGGGCGCGACATCCGCACGATCAGCATCGACAACCTGCGCCAGCGCGTGGGCATGGTGACGCAGGAGGTGCAGCTGTTCCACGCCACCGTGCGCGAGAACCTGACCTTCTTCGACCCCACCATCACCGATGCGCAGATCATGGCGGTGCTGCAGGATCTGGAGCTGCTGCCCTGGTTCCAGACCCTGCCCGATGGCCTAGACACGGTGCTGGCCGCTGGCAACGGCGGGCTTTCGGCGGGCGAGGCCCAGGTGCTGGCCTTCACACGGGTGTTCCTGCGCGACCCTGGCCTGATCATCCTAGATGAGGCCTCCTCGCGGCTCGACCCGGCCACCGAGCGCATGATCGAGCGGGCGGTGGACCGCCTGCTGGCCAAGCGCACCGGCATCATCATCGCCCATCGCCTGGCCACGGTGCTGCGCGCCGACGACATCCTGATCCTAGAGGACGGGCGGATCTGCGAGTACGGCCCCACCGAGGTGCTGCGTGCCAACCCCGACTCGCGCTTCGCCAAGCTGCTGCACAAGGGCCTCGACGACGTGCTGGTGTAGGTTTTCTACCACTAGGTTTACCACGAAGACACGAAGACGCGAGTGACTGTTTACACGAAGGCACGGGGAACCGTTTACCACCAAGGCTCCAAGACTCCAAGAATCTGAAGTTTTGCTACGGTGCAAGCCCGACATGCCACGGTGCAAGCCCGACATGCCACGGTGCAAGCCCGACATGCCACGGTGCAAGCCCGACATGCCATAGTGCCTTGGTGGTAAACCATCATAGATCGATCAGCGTTCGCGCACCCGTGTGGTGCACAAGGAAAAAAGGGATGAAACCCTGGCAATACTATGTGCGGCTGATCCGCTTCCAGCCGCTGTTCTACGCCTTCAACCTGAGCGGGATCATCGGGGCCATCCTGATCGAGATGGTGCCCGGCCTGCTCTCGCGCGAGTTCTTCAACGCGCTCAGCGGCAGCGCGCCCGCGCGATTCAGCCTAGAGGCGCTGATCGCGCTGGTGTTCGCCTGCGCGCTGGGGCGCATGATGTGCTACTTCGTGCTGCCGCTGACCAACACCAGCTTTGTGTATAGCTGCGGCGCGCTCATCCGCAAGAACCTGCTGGCCCGCATCCTCCAGCGCCCCGGCGCAAAGGCCCTGCCCGCCTCCTCGGGCGAGGCGATCAGCCGGTTCCGCGACGACATCGACGAGACGCTGTGGAGCGTGATGTACTTCAACGATCTGGTCTCGCTGATCTGCTTTGCGCTGGTGGGGCTGGGCGTGATGATCAGCATCAACGCGCCGATCACGCTGGTGGTGCTGCTGCCGCTGGCGCTGATCGTGGTGGTGACCCAGCGGCTGGCGCACCGGATCGAGGAGTACCGCAAGGCCAGCCGCGAGGCGGCGGGCGCGGTCACGGGCTTCCTGGGCGAGATCTTCGGGGCGGTCCAGGCGATCAAGGTGGCCGGTGCCGAGCGCCAGATCCTGGGCCGCTTCCAGGCCCTGAACGACCGGCGGCGCGAGGCGGGCGTGCGCGACAAGATCTTTAACGAGCTGCTCGACTCGGTGTTCGCCAACGCGGTGAACGTGGGCACCGGCCTCATCCTGCTGCTGGCCGCCGCCGCCATGCGCTCGGGCAGCTTCACGGTGGGCGACTTCGCGCTGTTTGTCTACTACCTCGGCTGGATCAGCGAGTTCGCGGGCATGCTGGGCATCGTGATGGCGCGCTACCGCCAGGCCTCGGTCTCGTACACGCGGCTGAACACGCTGCTGCAGGGCGCAGCCCCCGAGACATTGGTGGCCCCCAGCCCGATCGCCCCCGAGGCCCAGCCGCTGGCCTTCACGCCGCGCAGCGCGGTAGAGCCGCTGGCCACGCTGGCGGTGGATGGCCTGACCTACCGCTTCCCCGACACGCGGCGCGGCATCGCGGCGGCCAGCTTTGTGGTGCGGCGCGGCTCGTTCACCGTGATCACCGGGCGGATCGGCAGCGGCAAGACCACGCTGCTGCGCACGCTGCTGGGCCTGCTGCCCAGCGAGGCGGGCCAGATCCGCTGGAACGGCGCGCTGGTGGAGGATGCGGGCGCGTTCATGGTGCCGCCGCGCGCGGCCTACACCGCCCAGGTGCCGCGCCTGTTCTCCGAGACACTGCGCGAGAACCTGCTGCTGGGCATGCCCGAGCGCCAGGCCGACATCGCCCAGGCGCTGCACCGCGCCGTGATGGACCACGACATGGCCCACATGCCCGACGGCCTGGAGACCCTGGTGGGGCCGAAGGGCGTGCGGCTCTCGGGCGGGCAGATCCAGCGCGCCGCCGCCGCCCGCATGTTCGCCCGCGACGCCGAGCTGCTGGTGTTCGACGACCTCTCCAGCGCGCTGGATGTGGAGACCGAGCAGCTGCTGTGGGCGCGGCTGGCCGACATGCCCACGCCGCCCACGGTGATCGCGGTCTCGCACCGCCACACCGCGCTGCGCCGCGCCGACCAGATCATCGTGCTGAAGGACGGCCAGATCGACGCGGTGGGCACGCTGGATGGCCTGCTGGCCAGCAACCGCGAGATGCAGCAGATCTGGGCGGGCGAGGAGCAGCGCGAGCGGCCAGCGCCCGCCAGCGCCGCCCCCGCAGGTGTGCTATCTTCCACCTGACGCGGGCAGCTGGCCCGCGCCTGAGGCGAAAGGCGATGCCATGAGCACAACGGTAGAGCAGGCGCTGGGCGCGCTCGCGGCGACGCGGGCCGAGCTGCTGGCCTGGGTGGCGCGGCGCAGCGAGGCGGAGAGCGAGCGGGTGGTATACGGCACGTGGTCGGTAAAAAACGTGCTGGCCCACCTGGCCGCCTGGGAGACGTGGGTGGTGGGCAGCATGCCCGCGCGGCTGGAGACGGGCAGCACGCCCGAGCCGATGCGCGAGCGCGTGATCCACGAGGATGCCTTCAACGCCGCCGAGGTGGCGGCCCGCGCCCACCTGAGCCTGGCCCAGCAGCTGGCCGAGCTGGCCGAGGTGCGCGAGCTGCTGCTGGCCTACCTGGCCTCGCTCGACCCGGCCACCATGGCCAAGCCGCAGCCCTGGGCCGAGTGGCAGGGCACGCTGCCCGAGTACCTGCTGCGCTCGCTGCGCGACCACGAGCGCCAGCACCTGGATGAGCTGCGCGCCCTGCTGGGCTAGCGCCCACAGAACACAGATGCTGCGCTATAGTATCAACGGGGCGGCCAGCACCACGGGCCGCCCTGCCCGTGCGTCGCGGCGGCGCGCGGGCAGCCAGATAGCGCAGAAAGCGAGCGAGCTATGGAACGCATCGGACTGATCGGGCTTGGGCGCATGGGCACGGCGATGGCCGAGCGGCTGCTGGGGGCGGGCTTCACGCTGGCGGTGCACAACCGCACCGAGGCCAAGGCCGCCGATCTGCTGGCGCAGGGCGCGGCGTGGGCCGCCACCCCGGCGGCCCTGGCGGAAAGATCAGATCTGGTTCTCACCATTTTGACCGATGATCTGGCAGTAGAACAAGTGTACAATAGCCCGACCGGCATCCTGCAGGCCGATGTCGGCGGCAAACTACTGATCGAGATGAGCACCATCCGCACCAGCACCACGCTGGCTCTGCACCGCGCGGCCACGGCGCGCGGCGCGCACATGATCGACGCCCCGGTGTCTGGCACGCTGCAGCCCGCCCGCGAGGGCACGCTGCTCATCTTGGCGGGCGGCGAGGCAGCCGACGTGGCGCGGGCGCAGCCGGTGCTGGATGCGCTGGGGCGGCGCACCGTGCACCTTGGCCCGGCGGGCAGCGGCACCACCATGAAGCTCGCGCTGAACCTGCCGATGGCGATCTACTGGGCCGGGCTGGCCGAGGCCATGGCCATGGGCCAGCAGCTGGGGCTCGACCGCGCGCAGATGCTGGATGTCTACCTCGACTCGACCGTATCGCTGCCCGCCATGCGCGCCAAGGTGCCCCTGCTGCTGGGGGCCGAGCAAGAGGTAGCCTTCGACGTGACCGGCGTGCGCAAGGATCTGATCGCCATGATCGCCAGCGGCCAGGATGCGGGCGTGCCTATGCCCACATCCGCCGCCGCCCTGGCCCACTTCGCCGCCGCCACCGCCGCAGGCTACGGCCACGACGACCTCGCCACCGTGGTCGAGTATGTCCTAGAGATGGTGCAAGCAAGCGCGGGCCGCCGCGCAGCAAGGGAGACGACTTCGTGACACGAGCTGAGTTTACGGTCACCAACGCACACCGCTACAACACCCGAACCCCCGTCCGCTGGATTCTCTCGCACATCGGGCGCTACTGGTGGCTGCCCCTGCTGATCGTGCTGGGCAACGTGGTATCGAGCGGGCTGTACAGCTACGGCTCGGTGCTGATCGGCGACGCCTTCGACGTGGTGACCCGCGCCGGGGCCACAGCGGGCGAGCAGATCTGGCAGATCACGCTGCTGCTGCTGGCGGTGCGCTGCGGCGTAGGCATATTCGACCTAGTGAAAGTGCTGGTGGTCGAGACCCTGGCCCAGAGCCTAGAGCGCGACGCCCGCGAGGAGCTGTACATCAGCCTGCTGGGCAAAAGCCAGACCTTCCACAACCGCCAGCAGGTGGGCGACGTGATGGCGCGCGCCACCAACGACGTGCAGCAGCTGAACTACATGATCTCGCCCGGGGCCAGCATGATCGTCGAGTCGATCATGTTCACCGTGGTGCCGCTGGTCAGCATCGCGCTCATCCGCGCCGATCTGCTGCTGGTGCCGCTGGTGTTCCTGGTGACGTTCGGCTTCGCGCTGCGCCAGTACAGCCGCCAGCTGGAGCCGGTGAGCGGCGGCATGCGCGAGCAGTTTGGCGACCTGAACAGCGGCCTGGCCGAGGCCGTGGCCGGGGTGGAGGTGGTGAAGGGCTACGCCCAGGAGCCGCAGGAGCTGCGCAAGTTCTCGAAGCGCGCCCGCGCCTACCGCGACCTGTTCATCAAAGAGGGCCAGATCAAGGCGCGCTACCTGCCGCTGCTGCTCTACGGCATGGCCTTCGGCGTGGCATTCGGCCACGCGCTGCTGCTGCACATGGGCGGCGCGCTCACCATTGGCCAGGTCGTCGGGTTCATGGGCCTGATGGGCATCCTGAACTTCCCGACCTTCATCTCGCTGTTCACCTTCTCGCTGGTGCAGCTGGGTATCGCCAGCGCTGGCCGCATCCTGGCCCTGATCAACGCCGAGACCGAGCTGGATGAGAACGCGGGCGGCCAGTCCAGGGCCATGCAGGGCGCGATCAGCTTCAGCGGCGTGTCGTTCGGCTACAACGACCTTGGGCTAGAGGGCGCGCCCAGCAGCCCGGTGCTGCACCAGATCAGCTTCGAGGCCCAGCCCGGCGAGACGATCGCGATCGTGGGGCAGACCGGCTCGGGCAAATCCACGCTCACCAAGCTGGTGAACCGCACCTACGACGCCACGGCGGGCACGGTGGCGATCGACGGCGTGGATGTGCGCGAGTGGAGCCTGGACAGCCTGCGCGCCCAGATCTCCACCATCGAGCAGGACATCTTCCTGTTCTCGCGCACCATCGCCGAGAACATCGCCTTCGGCGCGCCCGGCACGGCCACCCGCGAGCAGATCGAGCAGGCCGCGCGCGAGGCCCAGGCCCACGACTTCATCGTGGCCCTGCCCGAGGGCTACGACACCGTGGTGGGCGAGCGCGGCGTCACGCTCTCGGGCGGGCAGCGCCAGCGGCTGGCGATCGCCCGCGCCTTTCTGACCAACCCGCGCATCCTCATTCTGGATGACTCGACCAGCGCGATCGACAGCGCCACCGAGGACGAGATCCAGAAGGCCATGCGCAAGATCATGTCGAACCGCACCACGCTGCTGATCACCCACCGCGTCTCGCAGATCCGCTGGGCCGACCGCATCCTGGTGCTGCGCGGCGGCGAGCTGGTGGCGCAGGGCAGCCACGAGCAGCTGCTGGCCAACAGCGAGGCCTACCAGCGGATCTTCGCCCGCTACGGCCAGAAGACCGCGCCAGCCCCCAGCGCCCCCACCGTGGCAGCCTGAAAGGAAGACCCATGACCACATCCACACCAGAGCGTCTCATCACCATCGAGGGCTGCTACAACCTGCGCGACATCGGCGGCTACCCGGCGCGCGGCGGCACCACGCGCTGGCGCACCCTGCTGCGCTCGGCCAGCCCCCACCTGATGCCCCAGGCCAGCTGGGGTCCGCTGGCGCAGCTGGGCCTGCGCACCCTGATCGACCTGCGCCGCCCCAGCGAGGCCGAGCGCGAGAGCTACCACACCCTGGTCGCGCCGCCCATGCGCTACGCCGCCATGCCGCTGTTCGACGACCGCGAGCGCTACGTGGTGGACAAGCCCGCCAACAACCTGGGCGAGTTCTACCAGCTGGCGCTCAGGCACTGCGGCGGCCAGTTCCGCGCCGTCATCCAGGCCATCGCCGAAGACCCCGACCCGGTGCTGGTGCACTGCGCGGTGGGCAAAGACCGCACCGGCATGGTCATCCTGCTGGCGCTGGGTGCGCTGGGCGTGGACCACGAGACCCTGGCCACCGACTACGCCATGAGCAACGCGCTGCTGCGCCCGCTGGAGGAGCCGATGCGGGCCAAGATGCGCGCCCAGGGCGCCGACATGGAGCGCTTCGAGCGCATGATGGAATCGCGCTACGAGGTGATGATCGACACGCTGGCGCATCTGGACGCCGAGTACGGCGGGTTCGGCGGCTATATGGAACAGATCGGGCTCGCGCCCGCGACGCTGGAGAAGCTCCGCCAGAAGCTGGTGGAATAGGCGCACTGGCAGAAAGAAGGTTACCTCTATGGGCTTTGTGCTCGACGGCCTAGACGCCGAGGACTACGACCGCACCTATAGCGACCGCGACCTGATCCGCAGGATCGCCGACTACTTCCGCCCCCACCTGCGCTCGATGCTGATGGTAGCGGGCGCGGTGGTGCTGGGCACCGCCGCCGAGGCCGCCGCACCCTTCGTGATCTCCAGCGGGATCGACATGCTGGAGGGCAACCCCGCCGCCCAGGTGGCGCTGGCCCTGGCCGGCGGCGTGGCGCTGCTGCGCTCGATGGGCTGGCTGTTCAACTACATCCGCCAGTCGTTCTCGGCCAAGGTGGTGGGCAACGTGGTGCTGGCGCTGCGCGAGGACGCCTTCACGGCGGTGATGCAGCGCGACATGTCGTTCTTCGACCAGTACGCGTCGGGCAAGATCGTCAGCCGCGTCACATCCGACACCCAGGATTTCTCGAACACCGTCACGCTCACCATGGATCTGTTCAGCCAGTTCCTGCTGGTGACGATGGTGGCCAGCATCCTGTTCGCGATCAACGCCGGGCTGGCGCTGATGGTGATCACGATCATCCCGGTGGTGTTCGTGGTGGCCCTCAGCTTCCGCCACATCGCCCGCACGATCACCCAGCGCAGCCAGCGCGCCACCGCCGAGGTCAACTCGAAGATCCAGGAGACCGTGAGCGGCATCGCCGTGGCCAAGAGCTTCCGCCAGGAGGCCGCGATCTACGACGACTTCAAGCAGACCAACGGGCTGGTCTACCGCGTGCGGCTGCTGCGCGGCTGGGTGCTGAACACGATCTTCCCCATCCTCGACATCCTCAGCGGCATCGTGACGGCGGTGGTGGTCTACTTCGGCGCGCAGCGGGCGCTGGGCGCCCAGATGACGGCGGGCGAGTGGTTCCTGTTCGTGCAGGTGCTCGGCTCGCTGCTCTACCCGCTCACCAGCATCGCCTCGTTCTGGAGCCAGTTCCAGCAGGGCCTCTCGGCCAGCGAGCGCGTGTTCGCGCTGATCGATGCCACGCCCAACGTGGTGCAGACCGCCAGCGAGCAGCCGGGCGCGGTGCGCGGCCACATCGAGTTCGACCACATGTGGTTCAGCTACGCTGGCGACGCCAACCAGGCCCAGAGCCTGGCCGAGCCAAGCTGGGTGCTGCGCGACTTCTCGCTGGACATCCCCAGCGGACAGACGCTGGCGGTGGTGGGCCACACTGGCGCGGGCAAATCGAGCCTGGTGCGCCTGATCACGCGCTTCTACGAGTTCCAGCACGGCCAGCTGCGCATCGACGGGCGCGACATCCGCACGCTCGACCTGGCGGCCTACCGCACCCAGATCGGCCTGGTGCCGCAGGTGCCCTTCCTGTTCTCGGGCACGGTGGCCGAGAACATCCGCTATGGCCGCCCCGACGCCAGCGACGCCGAGGTCGAGCAGGCCGCCCAGCACCTGGGCGGCGGCGACTGGGTGCGCGACCTGCCCGAGGGCCTGCAGAGCGACGTGGGCGAGCGCGGCGCGCGGCTCTCGCTGGGCCAGCGGCAGCTGGTGGCGCTGGCGCGCGTGCTGCTGCAGAACCCGGCGATCTTCATCCTGGATGAGGCGACCGCCAGCGTCGACCCGTTCACCGAGGCCCAGATCCAGGCCGGGCTGGACGACGTGATGACCCACCGCACCAGCATCGTGATCGCCCACCGCCTCTCCACCGTGCGCAACGCCGACCGCATCATCGTGCTGAAGGCGGGCCAGATCATCGAGGAGGGCAGCCACGACACGCTGATGGCCAGCGGCGGGCACTACGCCGACCTCTACAACACCTACTTCCGCCACCAGTCGCTTGAGTATATCGAGTCGGTCGGGGCGCTGTAGCAAGCGCGGCCAGCACAACAAGATGCGCGCCAGGATCTGATCCTGGCGCGCATCTTTATGTCATATGGCGGCGCGGCGGCTACTGCCACAGCCAGAGAATGCGCTCGAAGAATGTCGCCCGTCGCCGGAGGGCATCGCGCCGCTCGCGCAGGCGGCGGTAGAAATCCATGGTTCGAGAAGTCATCGCATGCCTCCTTCTGCGAAAGCACTTGTACACCAGCTACCTGGCACTAAGCAGCTTCTATGCCAGCGCATACAGAAGAACGGACACCACGACTTTTTTGGTGCAGCCCAAAGTCATGGTATGATACACCCGCCTGATCCGCCGACGCCATCGCCGTTATGATCAGGCGGGATCAGCACAGCAGAGACACTACCGCGATGCCAGAACTTGCGACGATCAGCTTCGAGAAAAGCCAGCCCAATACGCTCGACTCGCTCGCCGCCGAGCTGGCGGCGCTGGGGATCACCCCCGGCATGACCATACTTGTCCACGCGTCGCTGAGCGCGCTGGGCTGGGTGTGCGGCGGGCCGGTGGCGGCGGTGCTGGCGCTGGAGCGCGCGCTTGGCCCGCAGGGCACCCTGGTGATGCCCGCCTTCAGCGCCGACCTGAGCGACCCGGCGCAGTGGCAGAACCCGCCCGTGCCCAAGGCATGGTGGGACACCATACGCCAGACCATGCCCGCCTTCGACCCGGCCCTGACCCCAACCCGCAAGATGGGCGCGATCGCCGAGTGCTTCCGCTGCCAGCCCGGCGTGCTGCGCAGCGCCCACCCGCAGTGCTCGTTTGCGGCGTGGGGCAGGCACGCCCAGCAGATCACCGGCGGCCACCGGCTGGAGAGCAGCCTGGGCGAGCACTCGCCCCTGGCGCGGCTGTACGAGCTGGATGCCCACGTGCTGCTGCTGGGCGTGGGCCATGGCAACAACACCTCGCTGCACCTGGCCGAGTACCGCGCCGAGTACCGCAGCAAGCAGTGGATCAACCAGGGCGCGCCGGTCTCCATCCGGGGCAAGCGCAACTGGGTGCTGTTCCGCGACCTCGACTTCAACGACGACGACTTCCCCGACATCGGCGCGGCCTTCGCGCAGGAGACCGGCCTTGAGCGAAAAGGCCCGGTCGGCATGGCGACGGCGCGGCTTATGCCCCAGAAGCCGCTGGTGGACTACGGCGTGCGCTGGATGCGGCAGCACCGCAGCTAGCCCCGCCCCACGCCACGGGCTGGCGCACCCAGCCCTGGCCAATAGGCTATGCAGATATCTATCATCGACGATCTCCCGCACGATGTGGCGCACGAGTTCCTCTCCCGCGACACCGCCCACAACCTCGCCATCCTCGGCGCGCTGCTGTTCGAGCCGGTCGAGGCGGTCTATGGCCTGCAGCGCGCTGCGGGCTGTGCCGCCGTGGGCCTGGTGGTGGCCGGCGAGGCCAATATCCCCGACGCGCTGCCCACCGTGATGATCGACGCCGTGGACGCCGAGTCGTTCCTGGCGCTGCTAGAGGAGGGCATGTGGCCCAGCTCGGCCACGTGGGTGGCGCACCGCCGCGAGTTCCTGCCGCTGCTGGAGCGCTACCTGGGCCGCGCCCACACGCCCGGCCAGGGCATGGTCTACCTGGGCACCCGCGCCGCGCCGCCCGCGCCGCCGGTGGCCGCCCGCCTGCTCACCCGCGCCGACGCCGCGCTCGACATGACGCCCTGCTCGCTCAGCGCTATCGCGCTCTCGTACTGGATGATCCGGGGCTGGCGGGTGTATGGCGTGGTCGAGGGCGGCCAGCTGATCGGTCACGCCGTGGCATCCTACCCGATCGACGACACCGAGGAGGTCTCGGCGGTGTTCACCGCGCCCGACGCGCGCCGACGCGGCGTGGCCCGCGCGTGCGCCGCCGCCGCCGCCCGCGATATCTGCGCCAAGGGCAAGCAGGCCATCTACGTGAGCCGCCAGAACAACCACGCCTCGATCGCCGTGGCCCGCAGCCTGGGCATGCAGCCGCTGTTCGAGACCTGGGAGATCGAGGTGCGCAAGCGCCAGGGCTAGGATTCTTTTCTCACCACGAAGACGCGAAGGTTTTAACCACCAAGGCTCCAAGGGTCTGAAGGCTGGACGGTTGCCCGTAGGCAAAGGCTTCCAGCCTTCGCCTAGTGGCCTCGCAGCGCATCACAGCGGGGCGCGGCGGGCCACCGCCGCGAAGGCGCTATCGTAGCGCGGGGCCATCTGCGCCCAATCGTAGGCGGCGGCGCTGCTGCGGGCCTCCTGCCGCAGGCCCTCGGGCAGGCCCCCGATCGCGGCGGCCAGCCGATCGGCCAGCTCGGCATCTGTGCGGTAGAGGCACTGGGTATGCAGGGTGGCGGGCACCACCTCGGTATAGCTGAGCCGCTGGGGCGCGATCGGCACACAGCCACAGTACATGGCCTCGATCAGGCTGATGCCAAAAAATTCTTGGATGGCGGTGCTCACCACGATATCGGCCTGGTGCAGCAGCCGCGCGTAGCTGGCGGTGTCGGGCGCGAAGCCCCAGGCCAGGGCCTTGGAGCCGAAGCGCTCGCGGGCCGCCAGGAAGTCGGCGTGGTTGGGGTCGATGTGCTCGCCCACCACGATCAGCCGGAAGTCCACCCCGCGCCGCTCCAGCTCTTCCAGTGCGGCGAAAAAGGCCGCAGGATTTTTGTCGTACTCCCAGCGGCTATTCCACAGCAGCGCGGGCGGCTGCCCGCCGCGCGCCACGCCCGCGCCCTGCGCCAGCCGCGCCAGATCCACCCCAGGGTGCAGCACCCCCGACCGCGCCGCGATGCCCTCGATCAGGTCCAGCTCCTGGTGGTCGTGAAAGCGGCCCACCAGCCCTGGCAGCGCTTCCAGAAACACCTGGCGGTGAAACGCCGAGTTGAAGAACACCGCGTCGGCGGCCAGCGCGGCGGTGTAGTTGGCCCACGGGAAGGCCAGATCGCGCGAGCGCCCCTGCGGCAGCGGGTAGGTGAGCTGGTTCTCGTGGATGTAGAGCGCCACGGGTGTGTCGCCCACCAGCCCGCGCGCCAGCCCCAGGAAGCTGGCCAGATCGAGCATGTCGGTCGTCACGATCAGGTCGTAGCCGCGCGGGTCGGGCAGCTGCCGCAGCATGCGGGCCATAGTCACCGCCGCGCCACGCATGCGCCAGCGCCAGCCCCCGTTGATCGGCATGGTCAGCAGGGTGATCTCGTGCTGGCTATGCTGGGCGTAGCCCTGCGACACGGCGGCGTGCGAACCGCCGTGGAATGGGTCGAGAAAGAGTATTCGCATGGGCCGCATTGTAGCGTATTTTGGCGGGCCGACCGCAGACACGGTGAGAGCGTTCTCAAGCAGGCGGGGATGATTTACCACGAAGACACGAAGGCACAAAGATTCTCTACCATTATGCTCCAAGGCCTGGCACAAAAGCGGCAGCGTGCTTGAACAGCGCCGTACCTCTTGGCCGCAGGTACTCTTCCCCATCCAAGCGCAGAAGTTCAGATCAAGATTAATACTTGATTTACTTGATAAAGTAATTATATAATAGAGGTGCCATACTTAAGCAACAAAGACGCCTTTCAAGAAGGAGCACTCCCATGGCGCAGACTATCGCCCAGCGCGCCGCACCCACAGGCAGCCCGCTGGTAGACCACACGCAGCTACGCTTCAACCAGGCGTGTATCATTGTGTTTGTGGCGCTGGCGTTCATCCTCGATCTGCCGTGGGTGGTTGCCGCCGTGGCGCTGGTGCTGGCGCTGGGCACGGCCTACCCGCCGCTGGGGCTGTTCCAGCAGATCTACCGCCAGTGGCTGCGCCCCGCCGGGCTGCTCACGCCCGACCTGCGCAGCGAGGACAGCGCGCCGCACCGCTTTGCGCAGGGCATGGGCGCGGGCGTGCTGGTGCTGGCCAGCGTAGCGTTTGCGCTGGGCGCTGCGGCGCTAGGCTGGGGGCTGGGGCTGGTGGTAGTGGTGCTGGCGGCGGTCAACCTGTTCTTCGGGTTCTGCGCAGGCTGCTTTGTGTTCTTCCAGATCCAGCGGCTGCGCGCGAGGGCATCATGATCGAGCGAATCGCGCTATTAGTGGGGCTGGCGCTGGCGGTGGGCGCGGGCTGGGCCGCGCTGCGGGCCTGGCAGGCCCACAACCTGCGGCGGCTGGGCAACGTGTCGCCGCTCGCCCAGATCGTGCCCGCCGGGCGACCCGCCGTGGTTGCGTTCAGCACCCCCAGCTGCGCCGATTGCCGCACGCGCCAGAAACCCGCGCTCGATCTGCTGCAGCGCGCCGTGGGCGAGCAGGTGGCCGTGGTGGCGCTCTCGGCGCTGGAGCACCCCGAGCTCGTGGACACGCTGGGCATTCTGACGGTGCCCGCCACCGTGGTGCTGGGTAGCGACGGCAGCGTGCGCCACCTGAACCAGGGCTACGCCAGCGCAGCCACCCTAGGCCAGCAGGCGCTAGGCAGAGCGGTGCTGGCCTAGCGCATCGCAGAGCGGCGGGCCGAGGAAAGATCCCCGGCCCGCCGCTTTTGTGTGGGGCGCATGCCTAGCTGGGCGTGTACTTGAAGCTCTTGATAACGATCTCTACGCTCTGGCCGTTCGAGGGTGCCTTGCCATCGAACAGCCACAGGTTCAGGTGCACCGGCATCGGCTTCTGGCCCACCGCAAAGCTGCTGGGCGTGGTCCAGCTGGCAAAGCTGTTCTGGGTGTCATCGCGGTGGCCGTGCATGCTGGCGAACGAGACCGCCTTCGAGGTCCAGGTGAAGCGGTGCGTGGTGTAGGTGCCGTTCAGCGTGAAGTTGAAGGTGCTGCCAGCAGTGGCCGCGCCAGCCTTCTGCGGCCACACGGTGTAGTTGCCGATCGGGTACGAGGCGTTGCCCCAGCGGGCAAACTCGATGTCGATCTCGTTGGTGGTGTCCGCGCCCACATCGGACGTGGGGTAGTTAAACAGGCCCAACACCACATTTTTATCGAGCTGATCGATCTGGCCGATCACCTGGAACTGGTAGGTGCCGAAGCCCAGCCGCTTGGTGGTGTACAGCTCGGCGCAGCGCCACGCGCCGTTCACCTTATCGATCCTCAGGTGCAGCGCGCCATCGCTGTCCAGCCACACGTTGTCGGCGCTCCATGTGTTGGGGCCGGGGCCGCCGGTGTCCGCGCGCACCTGCCACTCGTAGCCGCCAAACGAGATAGTGCGTGCCTGGGCCTGCGCGGGAGCACCGCTGGCACTCGCTAGCAGCAGCATCGCCATGGCAAGAAGCAGCAAACGACGAATAATCATCGAGGGTTCCTCCTGAATTGCTCTGCCTTACGGTCTCTATCATAGTAAGGCGTTCGCAGGTACAGTACCCTTCTGCCCTGTAAAAGTCAATGATTTTTAACTATTTTAGGCAATAGGCACCTACAGAAAGCGATCAGGGAGCCAAAACTCGGCTGATCGCACTAAGAAAGTTGGGGTGCCTAGGTAGCTAGGGCCGCGCCCGCAGGCCGCGCACATCCAGCATACACGGCACAGCTCCCTCAGGCACAAGCTCCAGCAGCACCGTGTGCGCGCCCGACACATCCGCCGACCAAGCAAAGACCTCGCCCGCACGCGCCGCAGGCAGATCCAGCGCGCGCAGCACGCGCTGGTCGGCATCCAGCAGCCGCAGTCGCGGCTGCACCAGGGCGCATGCGCCTTCATCCGCGCCTAGCGCGCCAGCCACCTTCAGCACCGAGCCACCCGCGCTGCTGAGCAGCAGCGTGGCCGGGGCAGCACTGGTGGCCCCCGCGCGCGTCAGCGACAGCAGCCCATCCGCCACGCGTACGCTGGTAGCGCTATCAATTGGGTCAAGCATCACCCAGTCGGGCTGGCTGCCAGGGCGCTCGCCGCCCAGCGCGGCGCGGATCGCATCCAGCGTGCGGATGGCGGTAGCCTGCGCAGTCGGGGCAGTGCGCCGATAGATCGCTATCTGCGCACCATTCTGCAGCTGAAAGCTGGTGGGCAGCAGCTCGAAATCCTGGGCGATCGGCGCGCGCTGCGCAAAAGCGTCCATCGGGAAACGCACCACATCCTGCTCGGCGGGATTGATATGGGACTGAAACGGCGTGGAGATCACCACATAGTCGGATGTGAGCAGCAGCTGCAGCGGGTAGACATCGCGCGAGTCGATCTGCGGCGTCTCCGGCAGATTCAGCCGCGCCTGCTGCTCGCCGTAGAAGATGATCTCGGCCTGGCGCAGCGTGTCGTAGTTGAAGAAATCCGACGAGCCATCCACATAGATCGCATCATCCGGCCTGGTTATGTCGCGCAGATAGTCAACCATGCGCCGCACCTCATCGTAGTCGGTGCGGTAGATCGGCGGCGTGGGCAGCGGGGCCAGCACCTGCGCCGCGCTGGGCAGGGCCAGCGCCCCTAGGCCGATAGGCAGGCTTGCCACAAGGCAGGCCGCAGGAAGCGCCGCCAGCCCGCGCAGGCGCGGCTGCCCCCACAGCCACAGGCATAGCTCGGCAATACCCACCACCAGCAGCGGCACAAACTGCACGCCGTAGTGCACCGCCTCCTGGCGCGAGAGAAACACCCACAGCAGCGCCTGCAGCGCACCGACGCCCACGATAAACATGCGGTTTCGGCGCTGCGGCAGCCCGCGCAGTCCCACCGCCAGCCCCCACAGCGCCAACAGCACCGCCGCGCCACCGATCAGGCGGTAGAGGTAGCCCGCGATCTGCGCAGGCGGCACCATGTAGGAGAGATAGAGCGCCGTGTAGTCCTTGGTCAGCAGGCGCACCAGGAACGGCATACCGATCAAGGCCAGCGTGGCCACCAGCGTCAGCGGGATGAGCAGCAGCGCGAGGCACGGGGCCACCAGCGCGCGCAGCCCAGCCCAGCCGCGCTCCCGCAGCGCGGGCAGCAGCGGCAGCAGCTGATCGAGCGCTATAGACATGATGATCGCAAGCGCGCTATAGGTGAAGTGCCGTCGGAACAGCATCAGCAGGGCGATCAGAAAGCCAATCTTGGCCGACTGATAGGGCGTAAGCGTGCCGCCGGTGAGGTACACATAGATAATGCAGGCGATCAGCAGCGCGCCGCCAATGTCGGGGTAGCCGCGAAAGATCGCCGCCCACGAGACCGACAGCAGCAACGTGACAAACACCGCCACCCAGAAGGCCGCGCGGCTCTGCCAGCCCAGGAGCCGCCTGACGGTCGCCCCCATCACCAGGGCCAGCGGCACCAGGTAGAACAGCGCCACGCCCAGCACATAGCCAAAGCGCGAGTAGTGAAACAGCACCAGCGTGGGCACCAGCGGCACGGTAAAGATAAAGTTGTAGTCGCGGCGGATCGACTCGCGCAGCAGACCGAAGAATAGCAGCGGCGACTCGGCGAAGGTGCGCGCCATGTACTTGGCCATATCGTGGTACGCCTGAAAATCCCACCAGTAGAACGCCCGCTCGGAGCCAACATAGATCCCGACCAGAACAACAACAAAAAAAAGCGCCAGGATGGCGAGCGCGACATCGAGCAGGGATTTTCTCATACGTATTCCTCGACGATAGGTGTGTGGCGACGCAGATTCACACCGCTATCGTGCCATAGCTTGGGGCAGATCGCAACCCCGCGCCCACCGCAGACACGTAGCCCGCCGCCCAGCGCCAAACAGGTGCTGAGCGACGGGCGGTGTAGCAATAGAGGAAAAGGTCGAGGCTACTTGGCCTCGAAGTGGCTCCAGGCGTAGGGGGCGCTGTAGCTGATGTACCAGTAGCCGTCGATCGCCGCCGGGAAGCTGCCCGACGAGGCCCACTTGTTGGTGAAGCTGACACCGTTGATCGTCAGGCTAGTCATGTTCCACGAGTTGACGTAGCTGCCCAGGCTGCTGGTCTTCCAGCAGAAGCTGCCAGCGCCATCGTAGCTGAAGGGCGCGCTGATCGTGGCGCTCACCGGGCTGCAGGCCGCGCCAGGGGTGGAGGTCGGCGTCACCGTCACCGGGGTGGGCGTCACCGGCGTGGCCGTCGGTGTCACGGGCGTGGCGGTCACGGTCTTGGTCGGCGTCACCGTCACCGGGGTGGGCGTCACCGGCGTGGCCGTCACGGGCGTCGTCGTCACCGGGGTGCCATAGACCGAGGCCTCGACCGAGGTCTCGCGGAAGCCGTTCGCGCCGCTGATCACGCGGGTGCCCCAGCTGGTGGGCTTGGTGGGGTCGAAGCCGGTCACCATGTCCAGGTACTCCACGCCGCCGCCATTGCCGCTCCACGACCAGGCCATGTAGCCAATGCCCTGCGACTGGGCCTGGGCCATGATCGTGTCCTCGTCGGGGTTGCCATCCGAGTGGTTAAAGCCGAACTCGCCGATCACCAGCGGCAGCCCGCGCGTGACAAACGAGGAGACGTAGCTGGTGATCTCGGCGGCGGTGTCGTAGACGCCGTACATATGCACGCTGAACACGGTGTTCTTGTCGGGGTCGCTGGCGAACACGTCGGGGGCGTTGTCGCGCATCACGTTGCCCCAGTCCTGGCCCCAGTAGGGCGCGTCGACCATGATCATGTGCTTGAAGCCCGCGCTGCGCAGCGAGGCGATGGCACCCTTGGTATCGGCGATCCAGCCGGTGGCGTTGGTGTTGCCATACGGCTCGTTGCCGATGTTGATGATCACGTAGGCCTCCTGGCCGGTCAGCACGCTCTGGATCTCGCGCCAGTATGCGGCGGCCTCGGCCAGCGTGGCGGCTGCGCCCTCCTCGCCGTAGCCGGTGGTGTCATGCACCTCCAGCACACAGATCAGGCGGTTGGTCTTGCACAGGTTGATGATCGTCGTCACCTCGGCGGGCGTGGTCTTGTTCCAGCGCTTGCCGTTGCTCAGCACCACGCGCACGGTGTTCGCGCCCGCAGCCTTGATGTTGGCAAACGACGCGTTCTGCGAGGTATACCAGGTGTAGGCGTGGCTGGTACCGCGGATGATGAAGTTGTTCCCGTTGGCATCCACCAGGTTGCGGCCCACCACGTGAAAGCCCACGCTGCCCGCCGCGCGGGCCATGCCCAGCGGCTGGGCCAGCAGCACCGAAAGGATCAGCGCCAGCAGCAGCGGCAACGTTGCTCGTCGGTATCTCACGGCTACACTCCTTTGTCAAGCTGAAGACATCCATGGCGCAGACCGCCCAGCGCAGCCCGGCTCTATGCGTTCGTAGAGATGTTGGATGATAGGGCTATACTAGCAAAATCACGTCACGCAGGCGTCACGGCAGGCGTCACGGCGAGGGGGACTTTTGCGCACCAGAAGGCCCTAGGCGGCAGATGCCACCTAGGGCCTGGGGTCCGCCAGCGGCGGGAGATCGTAGAAGGGGTGCGGACAGAGAACATACCCCCGATTCTGTTGTTATGCCGCCATCTCTCTCTACGCCAGGCGTAGGCCGCTTGTGGTCTGGCAGGTGTTACCTGCCCTCGCCCGCGCGGCGGCGATGCGAGCAAACGGGGTGGTACAAACGCCTTACGGCTCCCACACGATGAGCCTGCCCCACGCACCTTGCTTCCCATCAGCCAGCGCGGTCGCCTAGCCGCCAGCATCGCTGCTGGCGCTGGTGCGCTCTTACCGCACCCTTTCAGCCCTTACCGGTCGCCCGGCGGGAATGCTTGCTGTTGCCGTCTTGCGTCACGTCGGCGTTGCCGCCGCCGCGCCCTCGCTTACGGTTTCGCGAGGTGGCCTTCCAGCGCGGGCAAGCCCACGCTGGGCGGAAAGTCGGGAAGTTCCTCTGGGGATTCGCCCCAGCGGCGGCGGTTCTCTGTCCGCGAAAAAACAGCGCCACTTGTGGTGGCGCGTTCATGCGGCCTATTATACCGCAGGTGGCGGCTTCTGTCACTTGCGCGCTCGGCACTACGGCGGGTTTCTCACCACGAAGGCGCGAAGGGGAGGACATTTTTACCACCAAGACTCCAAGGAGCGAGAGGAAACGAATACCACAAAGGCGCGAAGACACGAAGGGGAGAAGACCGATTCACCACCAAGATACCACGATGCGAAGCGGCATCAGACAAAACGCATAGCCCCTGCGCGGCAAGCTAGAACCTATGCTTGCTCGTTGGGCAGGAGGTTTTCGCTCCTAAGACACCAACTACGCTGAGCGCAAACAAAAAAGCCCCCGCCACACCGGGCGGCAGGGGCTTCTCTGGCAGGGTAACCGTGCGGCTAGGCCGCCACGCGGCTGGCCAACAGGATGTCGAGCAGCTCGCGGTCGACCTTCAGGCCCCGCAGCTGCTCGTAGCGCGCGCCGGGGCGGCCATGGTCCACGATCCCAAAGTCGCCCGCGAAGTTCCAGAGCGCAAAGCCCCAGCCCAGCTCCTTGTAGAGGCCGAACAGGTCGCCCAGCCAGCGCAGCGCCACATCGTTTGGCGTCTTGTTGTAGCAGCCGCACTCGCCGATATGCACCTTCACACCCTGCGCGGCCACATCGCGCCAGGGCTGGTAGAACTCGCGCAGCACATCGCGATCCCAGGCCACGCCATGCCAGACCACGCCGGGGTAGACCGGCGCAGGCGCGGTGGCCGCGCCATCCCACCACTGGGCCTTGTGGTGGCTCACCGGCATGGGCTGGTAGCCGCGCCCGCTGTGGATCACGCCCAGGTCGGCCAGCTCGGGCATGGCCAGGTGGCCGCCGCCCACGCCGTCGATCACGATCTCGCGATCGGGGTCGATCGCGCGGATGGCCGCCACCACACGGCGCATGATCGCGGCGTGGTTCTCGCGGGTCATGCCGTACTGGCCCTCATTCGGCGGCTCGTTGAGCAGATCAAAGTTAAGGAAATCGTTTGGCACGCCCTTGTAGCGGCAGGCGAAGGTCTCCCACATGAACACAAAGGCATCCTGGGCCACCTGGTCGACCCACAGGTTGTGGCGCTCTAGCTCGTTGCCGTTGATGCAGTAGCCGGGGCCACGGTGGATGTTCAGGCTCATCTGGAACTTTCGGTCGCGGCAGGCGGCCAGGTAGCTATCGATCTGCTCGAATACCGTCTCATCGGGGTGGAAGTAGTCGAAATCCTTGACCCAAAAGCGGTAGTCGGTGGGAATGCGCACGAAATTAAAGCCAAAGTCGGCCATAAAGTCGAGGGCCTGCTCATCCACGGCCTGCGGGCGACGCGCGCCGCCGGAGGAGAACATCCACAGAAAGTTGAAGCCATAGCGGGTTGTCATCGTTGGCATCCTTCAGTTGGGGTTGGAATGGGCGGATCGTGGGCCGCAGGCAGGGGCCACCACGGCCAAGGTGCAGCAAAGCCCAGCGGGCGCGCACCCGCTGGGCCGTGCGAGGAAAAGCTAGGCCTGGGTAGAGGATGCAGCCTGCCGTCGGCGGGCCAGCGGGCCACGGGGGATCTGGGGCACGCTGGCGATCAGCGTGCGGGTGTACTCCTCCTTGGGAGCGCGGAAGATCTCCTCGGTGGGGGCGTACTCCACCAGCTTACCGTGGTGCATCACCGCGATCTGGTCGCTCATGTGCTCCACCACCGCCAGGTTGTGCGAGATAAACAGGTACGAGAGGCCCAGCTGCTTCTGCAGATCCTGCAGCAGACGCAGGATCTGGGCCTGGATGGACACATCCAGGGCGCTCACCGCCTCGTCGCAGATCACCAGCTTGGGGTTCAGCGCCAGCGCGCGGGCGATGCCGATGCGCTGCTGCTGCCCGCCGGAGAACTCGAAGGGGAAGGCGTTGGCGGCAGCCAGGTCGAGGCCCACCAGCTCCATCAGCTCGTGCACGCGTCGGACGCGCTCCTTGGGCGTGCCCACGCCGTGGATCTCCAGCGGATCCTCGATGGTCTTCAGCACGGTCATCATGGGGTTCAGGCTGGCCAGCGGGTCCTGGAAGATCATCTGGATGTTGCGGCGCTTGATGCGCAGGTCGCGCTGCGACAGCGCGGTGAAGTCGTCGCCATCGAAGAAGACTTTGCCCTCCTCCGGGTCGTAGAGCCGGATGATACAGCGCGAGAGCGTCGACTTGCCCGAGCCAGACTCGCCCACGATGCCCAGGGTCTTGCCCGCCTCAAGCTCGACCGACACGTTCTGCACAGCGGCGAAGCGGTCGCGGCCACGGGGGAAATACTTCGACAGGTTCTCGACACGCAGGATGGTGCCGTCGTTTGCGCTAGGCGTGCTGGACATGGCTCGCCACCTCCTCGGCGTGGTGGCAGGCCACCATATGGTCATTTTCAATCGTGCGAAGCAGCGGCTTCTCGGTGCGGCAGCGATCGGTGCTGAAGCGGCAGCGCGGCGCGAACGGGCATGCCTTGTGCACCACCATGGCGCTGGGCGGCGTGCCCGGGATCGGCTCGATCGACTGGCGCCCGTGGCCGATCTCCATCGTGCTGTTCAGCAGGCCAAGGGTGTAGGGGTGCGATGTGTTGTTGACCAGTTTCTCGACCGTGGTCATCTCCGCAATGCTGCCCGCGTACATCACCGCGATCCTATCGCAGTAATTGGTGGCCACGCCAAAATCGTGGGTGATGATGATCATGCCCATGCCGATCTCGCGGCGCAGCTCGTGCAGCAGATCGAGCACCTGGGCCTGCACGGTCACATCCAGCGCCGTGGTCGGCTCATCGGCCACCAGCAGCTGCGGGTTGAGCGCCAGGGCCACGGCGATCATCACGCGCTGGCGCATGCCGCCAGAGAACTGAAATGGGTAGTCCATCAGGCGCTTCTCGGGCTGGGGGATGCCCACGCGGCCCAGCAGCTCGATCGCGCGGCGCTTGGCCTCGGCGGGCGAGCAGGTGTTGCGCACCAGCATGCTCTCCATGATCTGCTGGCCGATCCGCATGATCGGGTTCAGGCTGGTCATGGGGTCTTGGAAGATCACGCCGATGTCGCGGCCACGCATATCGCGCAGCTCGCTCGGGCTCATCTTGGTCAGATCCTCGCCGTTCAGCAGGGCCTGGCCGCCCACCACGCGGCCATTCTGGCCGATCAGGCCCAGCAGCGAGAGCATCGTCACCGACTTGCCCGACCCCGACTCGCCCACGATGCCCAGGCTCTGCCCGGACTCGACGGTAAAGTTTACGCCGTTCACCGCATGCACCACGCCGCCGGGGCGCTTGAACTCGACATGCAGGTCTTTGACCTCAAGTAGTGGTGCCATGATTAGCGCTCCCCCTTCGCGTTGAAGATCTCCTGCAGGCCATCGCCCAGCCAGGTAAAGGCCAGCAGCACCACGCTGAACAGCGCGGTGGGCCAGATGGCCAGGTAGGGGAAGCCGCGCATCTTGGCGATGCCCAGCTGGATCAGGTTGCCCCACGACGGCTCGGGCGGGCGGATGCCCACGCCGATGACCGAGAGGCCAGCCTCGGCGATCATGGCGTAGGGGATACCGAAGCTCAGCGAGACCGCGATCGGGCCGAGGATGTTGGGCAGCACATACTTCATGATGATGTGGGCCTCGCTCGCGCCCAGGGTGCGGGCGGCGGCCACATACTCCTGGTTCTTGAGCGCCAGCACCTGGCCGCGGATGAGCCGCGCGTAGCCCGCCCAGCTTGTCACCGCCAGCGCGATCACGATTGTGAACACGCTCTGTCCCAGGGTGGTGGCCAAAATGACTGCTAGGAGGATGGATGGGAAGGAGTTAAAGATCTCGACAAGGCGCATCAGCACATTGTCCACAAGCCCGCCGCGCATGCCCGAGATCGAACCGATCACCGCGCCGATCAGCAGCGAGAGCAGCGTGGTGCCCAGGCCCACGATCGCCGCCGTACGCACCGCGTAGATCACACGGCTCAGCTGATCGCGGCCCAGGTCATCCGTACCAAACAGATGCGCAGATGTGGGGGCCTTCCACGTGTTCGAGAGATTCTGCTCGTTGTAGTGGTATGGCGCGATCCAGGGCGCAAAGATCGCCACGATCACAAAGATAATCACCAGCACCAGCCCAACGACCGCCATATGGTTGCGGCGATAGCGCCGCCAGAAGACTTGAAGCAGTGTCTCTGGCTCGGGGGCCGAGACCGCAGCCGAAGTCGGGATTGTATCGGACAGAGCCATGGCTATCTCTCCTCTGAGATATGGGGCGGGGCGCTCCCTTACGCTTCCAGCTTGATGCGCGGGTCAAGGACGCTGTACAGAATATCGGCGATCAGGTTCGCCAGCATCACGCCCAGGGCCAGAATGACCACGCTGGTGATCATCAGCGGGTAGTCACGTGCGCCCAGCGCGGTGGCGAACAGCTGGCCAATGCCCGGGATGCGGAAGATATTCTCGATCCACACCGAGCCAACCAGGGCTGCGCCGATCTGCGGTGCGGTGGTGGTGACGACGGGGATGAGCGAGTTGCGCAGCGCGTGACGCATGATCACAAAGCGCTCGGGCACGCCCTTCGAGCGAGCAGTGCGGATGAACTCCTGGCTCATGGTCTCGGCCACCTGGTTGCGGGTGAAGCGGGCGATACCGGCGATCGGGCCAAGCGCCAGGGTCAGCACGGGCAGCACCAGCTCCTGCGGCTTGGGCCACGGGGTGCTCCAGCCGCCGCCGGGCAGCACGTTCCAGACCTTGCCGGCGAACACCAGGATGAACACGATCGCCAGCACGTAGACCGGCACGATCTGGCCCACCATGGAGAATCCCGTCACCACATAGTCGATCCAGGTGTTGCGGCGGAAGCCCGCCAGCACACCCAGCGGTATGCCCACAAGCAGCGCTAGGCCTATCCCCAGCAGCACGATCGTGAGCGTGCGGGGCAGGCGCTCGCGCACCATGTCTTGGATGAGCACCGTGGGGGTTTGGAAGGAGGGGCCGAAGTTAAACGTCGCCGCGTTTTTGACGTAGGTCCAGATCTGGGCGTAGAGCGGCTTGTTCAGGCCATAGCGCTCCTCGAACATGGCCTTCTGAAGCTTGTACGCCTCGCTGTTCTGTGCGAACTGGGTCGACATAGAGGTGTATGCGCGCTGGACATCCAGGTAGTTGCCCGGCGCATACCAGAGAAGGGTATAGGAAATGCTGATAATAACAACAAGCGATATTGCGATCAGTGAGAGGCGTTTCGCCAGAAAAAACAAGAAGTTAACACGCATTGTTTTCTCCCTACAGTTTGCAGATCAAGCTAGTTTGTCCGCAGGCTGGCTGGCCAGCCTGCGGACAGAAACAGGGCTACACTACTCGTTCCACTGTAGGTACTGGTACTGGAAGATACCACCCCAGGAGAGCTTGTTCACGACGATGCCCGAGAGGCGCGGGTCGGTGGTGTAGTACAGCTTGTCGCTGTAGACCGGCACCATCCATGCCGAGTCGATCGCCATCTGCTGGAGCGGCACCACGGTGTCGTAGGCGTCATCCATGGACTTCTCGGCCAGTGCGATCAGCAGGCGCTGGGCCTTCAGGTTGTTCTCCGTCAGGTCGCCGTACTTGGTGGTGTCCTGCTCTTCCTTCAGCACCAGGGTCTCAGCATCCTGGTAGGCGCTCAGCTTCGCGGCATCGTCGGCAGCCGACTTAAACCGCTCGGTGATCAGGTCGAAGTTCTCCTTGAAGGTCGGCGGGGTCTGCATCAGCTTGCCCCAGGAATTGTCCTTCTCGGTCTCCATGATCGTCTGGCGCTTGGCCCAGACGGCGTCCGCACGCTTCTGAAGAGCATCCCAGTCGCCAGCGGCGGTCAGGTTCTTCACCGCGTTGATCTTGTCCTCAAACTCGACAAAGTGCTTGGTGCCATCCTTCTTGAAGTCCATGAACCACCAGATATGGCCCGTGGCCAGCAGCAGGTCGGTCGGCTGGAACCAGTTCATCGGTCCGCCCAGCACCGCAAAGCCCGGCTTGATGTCTTTGTTGAAGTTCGACCACACCAGGGTGTTGTACGCGGGGCCCTCGTGGTTCTGGATGGTGACCTTGACGCCCAGGTTGTCCTGCCACATCTTGACCACCGCTTCAATCAGCGGCATCAGCGGATCGTTAGCGGGCGGGGCATCGAAGACCAGCTCGGGCATGCCCTGGCCGTTGGGGTAGCCAGCATCGGCCAGCAGCTGCTTGGCCTTGGCCACATCATAGCTCAGCGGCTTAATCTTCGAGGCGATCTCGGGCATGCTGCTGAAGGCATCCGCCGGGGTGCCCAGGCCTGCCAGCACGTTGTCGGTGATGGTCTTCTTATCAATAGCGAGAGCAAAGGCCTGGCGCACGCGCTGGTCGGCAAGCGGGCCGGGGTCAACCGCGCGGTTGTACTCGATACCGCGCCACATGATGTCGTTGACCACGCTCTTCATGTTATCCTTCATCGCGGGCACGTTCTCGGCATAGGCCAGCTGGCTGGCATCCTCGAGGAAGGTAAACTGGATCTCGTTATTCTCATATGCCTGCAGGCGCGAGTTGGCATCCTGGTAGGGGCGAAGCATAATGTTCTTCACATTGCCGATGCCGTCGCCTACGTAGTTGGGGTTGCGGGTCAGGGCGATATCGCCGCCGCTCACCCACGACTGCACCACATATGGCCCGTTGTAGACGCCATTCTTGGGGTCCCACCAGTCGGTCGGGTGCTCCTTCAGCGAGTTAGCGTTGATCGGCATCGAGGTGGAGATGCACAGCAGGTTGATCAGCGCCGCGTTCGGCTGGATCAGCGTGATCTCCAGGGTGTAGTCATCGACCAGCTTGAGGCCCACTTCCTCGGGCTTGGCTGCGCCCGCCTTGAAGGCGTTGGCATTCTTGATGTTGGACCACATGCCGGCCCACATCGGGGCATCCTTCAGCTCGGGGCCCATCAGGCGCATCCAGGCGGCGTAGTAATCTTTGGCCGTCACCGGGTCGCCGTTCGACCACTTCTTGTCCTGGCGAAGCTTGATCGTCCAGACCTTGTTGTCCGCCGATGGGGTGGCGCTCTCGGCAACCCGGGGGACCACCTTCAGATCCTTGTCGTAGCCGTACAGGCCCTCGAAGATCACGCCCTGGCTCAGAAAGAGCTGCGAGGTCCAGAAGGCGTGGTCAAGGCTGGTGATACCACCCTGCTGGAAGGGAAGGGTGACGGTGACATCTTTTACTTCGGAGCTGGTGTTTGTGCTTGGCTGGGCGGCATCGGTCGCACCTGCAACTGCAGTGGTGCCAGAGCCGCTAGCCGGTGGTGGTGTGGGTGTCGAGGCTGCGCCGGTGCACGCTGCGAACAGCGGCGAAGCACAGAGCAGCAGAGCAGCAGCGCTCAGCAGGGACCCGGACTTCTTAACCATTGGACGTGTCCTCCTCTTTGAGATGGGTAACCCCTGACCAGATTGTAATCTACAGCTAGGCGGCATACCACCAAGGGCGGATCACACAACATGGGGAATTGTGTAACCATCGCTCGGGCGGCGCCACCGCAGCCAGCGTAGGAAGGGAATACACACCCGCCATTGGGTGTGGCCTTACGGGCAAAAGCCGAAAGGCGTATCAGCTTCGGGAAGGGCTATCAAGACCCCTAACGATAAATCAGCAAACCACAGCGCTGTGGAAAAGATGCAAGACGATTTTGCGTTTAGTGTGCTGTTTATAAAATTTATTAAAATTATTGAGCTGATGGGCATAGTATAGCGCGAATTACTTTCAGCGTCAAGATGTATAGTTTTATTAAAATTTTACCGAAAGCTTTTAAACAACAACCTTGGTTATGTTTAAAACTGCCACAAACAGAGCATCCTTACACCCAACTGACAGCAAAAGAGCCCTCATTTGAGCTTACATCGCCGCATATTATGCCTTCAGAAAGCACTAAATACCTAACATCAAATCACGCATCATGAACACCGCTCACACCCGCAGGCCAATATGGCACCCCCGCCTAGAGACTATTCCGCACTGTGATGGGGGAAAACGCCGCTCTCCCTAGGCTGAGCGACTAGGTCTAGCTTAAACAAGCTCAGCTTTTTTTAGATATTTTAAAAGCGCTCGGGTGAAGAACTAGCTACCAAGCGCGTTTTCTCAGAACAAAACCAGACTATTTCACCCTGGGAAAACGCGCCCTCTAAAATTTTAAAGGTAGCCTAGTAATACAGGATGTCCCAGTGGCTGCCCTCGCGCGCGTAGATGTTGCCCGCCGCCGACTGATACATCG
Source organism: Chloroflexia bacterium SDU3-3 (assembly GCA_009268125.1). Taxonomy (NCBI): domain Bacteria; kingdom Bacillati; phylum Chloroflexota; class Chloroflexia; species Chloroflexia bacterium SDU3-3. Next base: position 89,077 of record WBOU01000010.1, read on the forward strand.
CCGCGCCATCGCTGCGCACGCCGATGTAGGTGTAGGCGCTGGTGATCCAGTTGTTCACGCAGGTGCTGATGCTTATGTCCACCTTGTAGCCGTTCCAATGGCTGTAGGTGCCGCTGGCGTGCCCGGTCTCGGTGCCGCCGGTGATGTTGACCGCGCAGCCGCTGGCGTTCTTGAACACGATGATGCTATCGATCGTGCCCGAGTTGATCTGCTCGAACGAGGTGCAGGTGGCATTGTTGCGGTTGCTACAGCCGCCGCTGGATGACCAGGTGATCCCAGCCGCGCTCAGCTTGGCGGTGGCCTGGGCGTGGGTCAGCTTGGTGCCGCTGGCGTAGGTGGGCGGGGCGAAGCTCATGCCCAGCAGGAGAATGGCGAGGGCGGCGATGAGACGGCGGACTCCGGCGGATGTACGGGTGGTCATGACGTCGGCTCCTCTTCTTCAGCTTCGGGCGCGCTGGTGCGCCACATGGGGATGCGCGCCATTATAGAGGATGTTACTGGGCGCGATGTCCATTTTGCCTATCGAAAAATGGACATCGCGCAAGATTGCCTAGGCAGCCACGCCATCCAGCTGGGCGCCCCAGCGGCGCGGCGCGCGGCCATGCCAAACGCCGCTGTGGTACACATAGCCCGCCAGCAGCGGCAGCGTGATGCTGGCCTCGCCATACACCATCTGCTCCTGGGCCAGGCTCACCTTGCCCCACGAGTTGGCCTCCTTCAGCGTCGAGCCAGAGAGCGCGCCATCGCGCTCGTCGGCCACGGTGAGCTGCACGGCGTACTGGTGCATGGCCACCTCGTGCCCCAGGAACTCCGCCGACACCACGATGTCCTGCACAAAGTTCTTGGGCACGCCGCCGCCCACCATGATCAGGCCGGTCGCCCCCGCGCCAATCTTCACCATGGTCAGCTCGCGGAAGTCCTTCACGCTGTCGATCGACACGTGGCGCTGGGGGTGGGCCACTTGGTGCGCCACCAGCCCAAAGCCCGCCGAGCAGTCGGAGAAGGCCGGGACGAAGATCGGGATGTCGCGCCGGAAGGCCTCCAGCACGATGCTCTCGGCATCGGGGTGGTGCGCGTCAAGGTGGCGGCCCATCTCGCGGATGAACTCGCGGCTGGAGTAGGCGCGCGGCTCCAGGGCGTCGGCGATCGCGCGGATGGTGTCGTCGCACACCCGCAGCTCGTTCTCATCGATGTAGGTGTCGTAGATACGGTCGATGGCCCGCTCGCGCAGGGCGTTGTCGTCGGCGAACGGCGTGCCCTGGTAGTGGCGGAAGCCCAGCGCCTCGAAGAAATCTTGGTCGACGATATTCGCACCGGTGGAGACCAGCACATCCACCGCACCAGCGCGCATCAGGTCGAGGAGGACGCCCTTCTGGCCCGCCGATACCAGGCTGCCCGCCAGGGTCATGATCACGGTGGCTGTGGGGTCGGCCACCATGTCGCGGGCGATGGCGGCGGCGCGGGCCAGGTTGCGGGCCTGGAAGGCGGTCTTGGCCATCATGTCGATCAGCGGCACAACATCGACGGACTTGATGTCGATGTGCTCGACCGGGGTGTGGAGAAGATCGTGCATCTGCGTGCTCCTGTAGCGTAGAACAGCGATGCCGGGGCAACAAAAAAAGCCCCGACACGGGGCCTACGGTGCGCTCGCGCGCCCGCCATCGGTTCCCCGCCGTGGCTAGGCCTGCATTATAGCATGGCTCGGGGCGCGTTCTTCACCACGAAGACACGACGGCGCGAAGAGGGAAAAATAGCCATGAGATGAGGCGTAGCCAACCCTTCTCACCCGGCCCATGCGCCCAATGCGATCAGCGGCGTAGGGGCGGGTCTCGTGCCCGCCCGCGCCGCGTACAGCGCATCGCCGGGGCGTTCGATGTGCGCGATGTACGCGGCGCGCATCGCATCGCCACGCGCTGTGGGCATCGGGTGGGGTTACGATGCGGGCGGCGCATCCCGATGGGGCGGACACCAGATCCGCCCCTACAGCCATTGCGGATCATTGCGAACATCGGATCGGGGTCGATGTCGGCAATGGAAATTCATCGGCAGCCGCCCGCACAGGGCATCCACGCACCCATCACGCGGAACCACCATCGCGCATGGGAAAGCCGACATTCACGAGCATGCGCTTACTCCAGCGTGCGCAGGTAGGCCAGCAGATCGGCCATGCGCTGGTCGTCCAGCGGCTGCGGGGCCATCACTCCCATCATGCCCTGGCCGCCCTGGCGGATCCACTGCGCCACGTTGGTCTCGGTGCGCGGGCGGGCGTTGGGCAGCATGCCCTTGTAGCTCACCCCCGGCATCAGGGTCGGCCCCTCGGCGCTGAACATGCCCGCCATGCCCGGGCCGACAAGGAACTCGCGCCCGGCGCTGTGGCAGGCCGCGCAGCCCACATCCTGAAACACCTTCGCGCCCGCCGCCGCGCTGCCCCGCGACGAGATCGAGGTGTCGCTCAGGTCGGCGGGGCCTTGGGCGCAGGCCCCAGCGCCCAGGGCCAGCAGCGCCAGCGCCAAGCCCAGCCACACGCGATCAGACAGTGACATTGTATCCATCCCTTCTTCCACAGCGAAGCCAGGGGCACAGTAGCACAGCGCCACCGCCGTTGCAAACCCTAGAGTACGGCGTTAAACAGATACCCCGTTAGGATGATCGCCAGCGCCACCACGCCCACAAACACCGCCAGCAGCTGCGGCTTCAGCACCCGCCGCAGGATGATCAGCTCGGGCAGGCTCAGGCCCACCACCGCCATCATGAACGCCAGCACAGTGCCCAGCGCCGCGCCCTTCTCCATCAGCGCGTGCACGATCGGGGTGACCCCGGCGGCGTTGGAGTAGAGCGGCACGCCCACCAGCACCGCCGCAGGCACCGACCACCAAGCCTGCTGGCCTAGAATCTGCGCCATGGCCTGCTCGGGCACGTAGCCGTGGATGCCCGCGCCCACCGCGATGCCCAGCACCACATACCGCCACACCTTGCCGAAGATCTCGCCCACGGCGGCCCAGGCCTGCGCCACCCGCCGCGCCCACGTCAGCCCGCGCGATTCATCCACACCCTTGCCCACCTGGATCTGCCAGACGAAGCCCTCCACGTAGCGCTCCAGCCGCAGCCGCCCGATCACCACGCCCGCCACCACCGCGATGCCCAGGCCCGAAGCCAGGTAGAGCGCCGCCACGCGCCAGCCAAACATGCCCAGCAGCATGGTCAGCGCCACCTCGTTGATCACCGGCGCGGCGATCAGGAACGAGAAGGTGACGCCCAGCGGGATGCCCGACTCCAGAAAGCCGATGAACAGCGGCACCGCCGAGCACGAGCAGAACGGCGTCACCACGCCAAGCGACGCGGCCAGCACATTGCCCACACCCTCGCGCCGCCCGCCCAGCAGAGCGCGGGTACGCTCGGGGCTGAAGAACGAGCGCACAATGGTGATGATGAAGATCATGCCGCTAAGCAGCAGGAAGATCTTCGGCACATCGTAGAGAAAGAACGCCAGCGACTCGCCCAAGTGCGAGCCTTCGGGCAGGCCCAGCAGCCCATAGGTGAGCCAGCGCGAGAGCGGCTCGATGATGTTGTAGGCCAGCAGCCACGCCGCCGCGCCCGCCGCCACCCGCCCCAGCAGCCCCATATCGGCGCGGCTAGGCCTTGGCCAGCGCGCCAGCGATATGCCACCCATAGCAGCCTCCTAACATATGCACACTTCTGAATATCATTCAGCCAAAAAAGGCGAGGCCCACCCATGGGCCTCGCCAGCGCGCTAGGATGCCAGCCATCCCCTGATCTCTTCCTCGCTGGGCAGCCGCCCCGAGACCACAAGCTGTCCCTCCACCACCAGCCCCGGCGTGCGCATCACACCGTAGCGCATGATCTCGGCGTAGTCGGTCACCTTCTCGACCGATGTGGGCACGCCCTCGGCATCCGACACCTTCTGCACCATCGCGGCCAGCCGCTGGCAGTTCGCGCAGCCGGGGCCAAGCACCTTCACATCCTTCATCATCTCGCTCCTTTAGCATCGGCCAGCGCGATCGGCTGCTGGCGTTCGCTGGCGCACAGCGGGCACGGGCAGCTGGCCGGGCGGCCCAGGGCGGGCGTCGGCCCGCCCAGCATCGTGCGGGCGGCGCCCACCACCGCCAGCAGGTCGGGCCGGGCCAGGCGGTAGAAGATATTCCACCCCTCGCGCTGATCAGTGATCAGCCCGCTCTCGCGCAGCACCGCGAGCTGCTGCGAGATATAGGCCTGCCGCAGCCCCAGCAGCGCCTCAAGGTGGCACACGCAGGCCCGCTGCTGGCCCAATGCCTCTAGGATGGCGAGGCGGGCAGGGTGGGCCAGCAGCTTAAACAGCGCCGCCTCGGCGGCGTAGTGGGTGTTCTTCATAGCCATAGTATATGCATGTTCTTGAATATATTTCGTGCCGATCTCTCAACCAAACATATCATAGCCGATCCCCGCAGCGGTGCGCATTTGCGCCCCGGCCCGTGGATATGCTAGAGCCAGCGGATCTCGACAAGCCTACCCAACAAGCAAAAGGAGCGCCCCATGAACTGTACCCGCTGCGATCAGCCAAACGCCGACGGAAACGCCTTCTGCACCGCCTGCGGCGCGGCCCTCGCGCCCGCCGCCACCGCGCCCACGGTCACATCGGCGAGCGTAGCCCCAGCGCCCGCCGCGCCCAGCCTGCCCACCGCCGCAGGCGTAGCCCCCATCGCCGCCGCGCCCCTGATCGCCACCGCGCCCAGCGCCGTGGCCCCGGCGGGCATCGCCTTCGCCCCCCAGGTGAATGTGAACGTGACCGCGCAGGCCGCGCCCGCCACGCCCGTGGTGGTGGTGGCCAGCCAGGCCAGCGGCCCCGGCTGCTTGGTGCGCGCCCTGTACTTCGTGTTCATCGGCGTGTGGTTTGGCGCGCTGTGGACCGGGCTGGCCTGGGCGCTGCTGGTCTCGATCATCGGCCTGCCGCTGGGCATCATGATGCTCAACCGCATCCCCCAGGTCACCACGCTGCGCACGCCGCGCACCACCACCAACGTGACGGTGCAGGGCGGCGCGGTGGTGGTAAGCCAGGGCGCTGTGCCGCAGCACCCCTTCGCCATGCGGGCCGCCTACTTCCTGCTGGTGGGCTGGTGGTTCAGCGCGCTGTGGCTGGGCGTAGCCTGGGGCCTGATCGGCGCGACGCTGGGGCTGGCCCTGCCGATCTCGTTCTGGATGTTCGACCGCACCCCGGCCATCGTCACCCTGGCCCGCTCGTAGCGGCCATACGCACTGTTCAAGGAGCAACACTATGCGACACCGCATCGCCATCATCCTGCTGCCGCTGGCCTGCGCCCTCGCCGCCTGCGGGGCCAGCGCCACAGGGGCCAGCGCCCCGACCGAGCAGCCCACCGCCATCCCTACCGCCACGCCCGTGCCCAAGGGCGGCAAGTGGGATGTGAGCAACGACACCTCATCATTCGATGATAGCCCGCTGGTCACACTCATGCTCAACTCCGAGGAGCAATTCACTAATGGATTGGGCAAAGAGATCCAGCCAGTCCTCATACTGCGCTGCAAAGAGCGGTACACCGAAGCATATATTGTGACCGGTGTCCCGCCAGATGTCGAATCAGGCAACCTCGACCACGCATCTGTGCGAATCCGGCTCGATCAGCAGAAGGCCGAGCTGATCAATATGGGGCAATCCACCGATGGGAAAGGGCTTTTCTTCCCCGACGCGGCGATCATCGACCGCATGGCCAAGCACGAGCGGCTGCTGTTCTCCTTCACGCCGTTCCAGCAGTCCCCAACCGAGATGAGCTTTGACCTGCGCGGCCTGCCCGACGTGCTGCCCCAGCTGCGCGCGGCCTGCAAGAAATAGGAGCACCCCATGGCCGACACGCCCCACAACCACGCCAGCCCGCCCGAGCTACAGCGCACCCTGGAGGTGTGGCTGCCCCTCGCCCAGCACATGAACGAGCTGCACGGCTGGCGGGCCAGCGCCGCCCAGCTTGAGCAGCTGGTGCTGATCACCACTCCGATGTTAGGCGGCATCCGCAGCGCCAGCGACGCCCAGGCCCTGCTATACTATAGCTACGCCCGCATGTACCGAGGAACTCTATGACATCCCATACTGGAGGAATCAAGCGCAGCTCGCAGTTCACCTTCCGCCGTCGCCTGACCCTCATCCGCCAGCTGCTGCGCGAGCCGCAGCGCGCCGATGATCTGATCGATGCGGCCAGGCTGGCGCTCGGCGATGAGAGCTACCCGGTCGCCGCCCAGGCCGCGCTCAAGCACGACCTAGATGCGCTCAAGGCCGAGTACGGCTGCGATATCCGCTTCGACCGCAGCAGCAGACGCTATGTGCTGGAAGACCTGGGCGAACTCGCCCTGCTCGACCTGCCCGACACCTGCATGGAGGCGCTCTCGTTCCTCGATGCGACCTTCCCCGAGGGCGGGGCCATCCCCCAGCACGCCTACATCCACCAGCTGCTCAAGCATGTGCGCAGCCTGCTGCCCCAGTCGCGGCGCGACATGCTGGCTAGGCAGCACGGCACGATCAGCCTGGCCCTGCGCGACGGCGGCACCGACCAGATCGACGCGGCCACGCTGGCCACCGTGCGCCGCGCCTGCAAGCACCGCGAGCTGTTCTTCCGCTACCGCAGCGCCGCCTTCGACCACGAGTCGTGGTTCCGCGTGGCCCCCTACGAGGTCTTCTTCTCGCCCGAGGGCCATAGCTACCTGGATGCCACGCCGCTTGATTCCAGCGAACATATCCCCATCCGCAACGAGCCGAAGCACTACCGCATCGACCGAATCGTGCCCGGCTCGGCCAAGGTGCTGCCGCAGGTGCTGCCGCCCACGCGCCCGCAGCCGCCCACCTACCAGCTGCGTTACCGCCTGAGCAGCAATGTGGCCAAGCGGCGCGATGTGGCGACCTACTTCCCCAACACGGTCTTCGACTACCACGACGACGGCACCGCCACCGTCACCGCCACCATCACCAATATCTGGCAGGCCCGCCACATCCTGCTGCGCTACGGCTCGGGCTGCACCGTCGAGTCGCCACCGGAGCTGGTGGAGATGTTCCGCGACACCGTGCGCGGCATGGTGGCGGCCTACCTGCCCGACCAGGCAAGCGGGCACTAGCGCATATTCACGCAAAAACATGCACTATCAAGCATAAATAAGCATATTCATGCTTATTTATGCTTGACTTCTCCTCCGAAGCTCCTATAATCACCAGCAACGCGTATAGGAGGAGGTTTGCCATGCTCGCGCTCGAACAGTTCCAGCCCCGGCCCGCCCTCGTCACCAAGCGCACCGAGGTGCCCGCGCCCAAGTTCCCCGTGATCGACGCTCACAACCACCTAGGGCCAGAGTTCGGCGGCGGCTGGAGCCGCAGGCCGGTGGAGCAGCTGCTGGAGGCGATGGATGCGGCCAGCGTGCAGCTGTATGTCGATCTCGATGGCGGCTGGGGCGAGCACATCCTGAACGAGCGGCTGGAGAAGTTCAAGGCCCGCGCCCCCGAGCGCTTCCGGATCTTCGGCGGGGTGGACTGGGCGCAGTGGGCCGAGCGCGGCGACGGCTTCGGCGCGTGGGCGGCGGCGCAGCTGCGCGCCCAGGCCGCGCGCGGGGCCGAGGGCCTGAAGATCTGGAAGCCGTTTGGCCTGCACGTGCGCGACCACCACGGCCAGCTGGCGGCGGTCGATGACCCTCGGCTCGACCCGATCTGGCAGACGGCGGGCGAGCTGAACCTGCCCGTGATGATCCACGTGGCCGACCCGGTGGCCTTCTTCGAGCCGCTGGACGCCACCAACGAGCGCTGGGAGGAGCTGCACGCCCACCCCGACTGGCAGTTCCCCAGCCCGCCCTTCCCGCCCTTCCTCAGCATCCTCGAAGCGCTGGCCCGGCTGGTCGAGCGCCACCCCGGCACCGATTTTGTGGGCGCGCACGTGGGCTGCTACGCTGAAAATCTGGGCTGGGTGGGCGCGCTGCTCGACCGCTGCCCCAACTTCTACGTGGACATCAGCGCACGCATCGCCGAGCTGGGCCGCCAGCCCTACAGCGCCCGCCGCTTCTTCCTGCGCTACGCCGACCGCATCCTGTTCGGGCTGGATGCGGGCATCGACCTGGCGGGCTACCAGCGCTACTACCGCTTCCTCGAAAGCGACGACGAGTACTTCGCCTACGGCGACGGCCCCACGCCCGGCCAGGGCCGCTGGCAGATCTACGGCCTGCACCTGCCCGACGACGTGCTGGAGCGCGTCTACCGCCGCAACGCCGAGCGCGTCATCCTGCGGCAGCGCGGCTAGCGGGGAGACACCGTTTCACCACCAAGACCCCCAAGAGAACAAGAACCGTTTTACCACCAAGACCCCAAGACTCCAAAAGAACAAAAAAAGGCCTGCCTGCGCTGGGGTAGGCCTTCCCGCTGCGGTGGAGATCATGGCCAGCAGTCATACGGTTGCGCCTTCGCCGGATGGGCGAGGCCGCTGTGCTGCAATCGCCTTCCGCGATGTTTCCAGCCCCACCTACCTGGCCCATGCGGCGAAGGTGCTGCTCGTGCCAGCTGGCCATATGCACGAACATCAGCCGCTTGATTTTGGCATAGGAACGCTCAACATTGGGGGTTCGAAGGGGCAACGCCCCTCGCGAGGATCCAAGGGCGCGGAGCCACACATGGTGTCACTTTTCTATGTGACTCATTTGGAAGCGGCGAAACGCATCATTATGCGTGCCAAGCCCTGCCGACCATGCACCATGTACCAAACCATGATCGTGGCATACCAGCCCACCTGTCCCATACGGCGAAGGTGCCGCGAGAGTCTTGATGGCCATATGCACGAACGCCCGCCGCCAGGAAACGGCAGAGGAACGCTCAAAATTGGGGGTTTCGAAGGGGGTAACACCCCCTCGCGGGGTTCCTAGGGGCAGGCCCCTAGGCGCTGCCCGCGCAGGGCATCCACCCACCAAACATCGACCAATGCCATCGCCGAATGAAAAAACGCCCAGCGCCGACGGGAAAAGTGACACCTGTTGAGGGCGCGGAGCCCGTGGTGCCGCCCGCACAGGGCATGCACCACCACCCACGAACGCCTACTATTAACGAAGGCGCACCTTAGCCGACAGCAACGCGCAATTCCACAAAAACGCCTCGCAAAGCCCGAGAAAATGGCACCATGTCAGGGGCACACACCCACCAAAAAACACCGACATCCTGAATAGCCACTCACCAACTATGCGCAGAGGGCATCCATGACCCATAGCAGAAAAATGGAGGATTGACAGAGAGAAAAAACGTACATACAATGTAATCACGCAAGGAGGTACGCTATGTCTTCTGTCATCCGAACACATCTGGTTCAGATCGGCAACTCGCAAGGCGTCCGCATTCCCAAAATACTGCTCGACCAACTCCAGTTTGATGATTCTATCGAGATGGAAATCCAAGATAACCAGCTGATCATTCGTAAAAGCCTTATGCCACGCGCAAACTGGGCTATAGCATTTCAGCAAATGGCCGAAATGGGCGATGATCAGCTTCTTGACCCAGAGATCACACCAACTGTATGGGATGAAACTGAATGGGAATGGTAGCCAAACGCTTTGATGTTTTTGTGGTCAACCTTGACCCAACTGTTGGTTCAGAAATACAAAAAACGCGACCATGTCTCATCATCTCGCCCAATGAGCTAAATGACTATATCCAAACTGTAATAATCGCCCCAATGACATCAAAATCGCGATCATATCCAACAAGAGTCACCTGCACTTTTGAAGATCGTGAATGCCATATTATCCTTGACCAAATTCGCACTGTTGATAAACGGCGACTGCTCAAGCATATTGGGCAAATTGACACGAGGACACAGCAACACGTTCTTGATGTGCTGGCACAACTCTTTTCCAAATAACAAAAAGCGGCTGGCCCCACACCTGAGGCCAGCCGCTTTTGTGCGCACGCGCCGCCCTAGGGCGCGGTCAGCTGGGCCTGCACGCCGAACAGGTCGGCGCTGCCCCAGTGCTCATAGTAGCGGCCATCCACCACCCGCACGATGTCGGTGATGTTGATCGTCACGCGGCGGCCCGTGGCGGCGATGCCCAAGAACGGCCCCTGGTGCGTGCCGATGATCGACTTGCGCGTCACCACCTTGTCGCCCTCGGCGATCTGGTCGTGGATCTCCACCACCAGGTCGGGGAAGGCCGGGCGCAGCACGTTGGTAAAGAACCCCCACATGCTCTCCGGCCCATCTGGCGCCCCCGGCGCGGCGCTGCGGTTGACGAAGCGCGGGTCCATCAGCTCCTCGAAGCTCGCGCGGCTGCCGCCCTCGATCACCTCTTTGTTGAAGCGCACCACAGCGGCCTTGTTCCGCTCGATCTCTGTGCTCATCACTGTGCTCTCCTCTTCTTAGCCACGGTGCTATGATAGCAGCAGAGCACACACCACAGCAAGGAAAGCGCGCGTGGAGCAGACAGCCCCGAGCATTCCGATCTACAGCATCCCCGACCTCGCCGCGTCCGCAGGCCCCGGCATCGAGGTGCTGCCGCTGGCCCAGGCCTTCGGGCAGCCGCGCCGCGACATCCTGGCTGCCCACCGCCACAGCTTCTACGAGGTGTTCTGGATCACTGGCGGCGGCGGCGCGATCACCATCGACTTCCGCAGCCACGCCATCGCCCCGCCGATGTTGTGCTTCCTCTCGCCGGGGCAGGTGCACAGCTGGGACTTCGCGCCCGAGGCCACGCCGCAGGGCCAGCTGGTGCGCTTCGCCAGCACCTTCTTCGCCGCCGAGGGCGCGCGCCACATCCAGCTGGCCGACCTGCCGTGGTTCTACGCGGTGGACGCGCCGCCCACGCTGGCGGTCGAGGCCGCGCGGCAGGCCCACTTCAGCGATCTGCTCGGCCACCTGCAGCACGAGTACAGCGCCCAGCAGGAAGACCGCGAGACCATGCTGCGCGCCTACCTGCACATCCTGCTGATCGAGGCCAAGCGGCTAGTGGCGCAGGCCGGGGCCGCGCCCGCCGCCACCGCCGACTACGCGCTCACCAAGCGCTTCCTGGCCCTGGTCGAGCAGCGCTACGCCGAGCAGGGCGCGGTGGCCAGCTACGCCCAGCAGCTGCACGTGACCGCCAGCCACCTGGGCGAGGTCATCCGCCGCACCACCGGGCGCACGGCGGGCGCGGTCATCCGCGAGCGGCTGCTGCTGGAGGCCAAGCGGCTGCTGCGCCACTCGCCCCTGGCCGTGGCCGAGATCGCCTTCCAGCTGGGCTTCGACGACCCCTCGTACTTCGGGCGCTTCTTCCGCAGGCACGCGGGCAGCTCGCCTGGCGAGTTCCGCAGAATGCCAGAGAAAGTGCCAGAGTAGGCCCCCAGCTGTCCTACCGCCCGCTAGCTGCGGCGGCGTATAGTCTCCCCATCAGCCAATCGCTTTGAGAGGAGACCGCATATGACCGTCGCAATCACCAAATCGGCTCTGCCCCAGCCCGCACCCACCACCGTCGACAGCGGGCTAGATCAGGCCGCCGCGCAGGCGTCCATCCGCGCGGCTCGCAGCTTCTACGCCTTCTGGGACACCGGCGACCCCGCCCACCTCGATACCGCCATCGCGCCCAGCTTCTACGACAGCACCCTGCCCGCAGGCCGCCCGCAGGGGCCGGAGGGGCCGCGCTTCGCCTCGGAGCAGTTCCGCGCCGCCGTGCCCGATCTGCGCTGCGCCATCGACGACCTGCTGGTGGTGGGCGACAAGGTCACGGCGCGGCTGCGCTTCACCGGCAGCTTCACCGGGACATTTGGCGGGAAGCAGGGCGGCGGGCAGCCGATCGACTTTCTGGCGATCGACATCCTGCGGATCGTGGATGGCAAGGTGGTCGAGAACTGGCATCTGGAAGACAACCTGACGCTGATGATCCAGCTCGGCGTGGTCGAGCTGTAGGGGGGAGCCATGGATCTAGGACTACGCGGGAAAGTAGCGCTCGTCACCGGGGCAAGCAAGGGCATCGGCAGGGCCATCGCGCTGGGGCTAGCCCACGAGGGGGCCAGCGTGGCGATCAGCGCGCGCACCCAGCGCGACCTGGATGAGGCCGCCGAGGCGATCCGCGCGGCGGGCGGCACCGCGCTGGGCATCCGCGCCGACGCCACCAGCGCCGCCGACACCGCGCGGCTAGTGGAGACCACGGTAGCGCAGCTTGGCGGCCTCCACGTACTGGTGAACAACGCGGGCGGCATCGGGCGGTTCGCGCCCTTCGACGCCCTAGAGGATGAAGACTGGGACGAGCTGTGGGCGCTGAACGTGCTCTCGGCGGTGCGGGCCACGCGGGCTGCCCTGCCCCACATGCGGCGGCAGCGCTGGGGCCGCATCATCAACCTGGCCAGCGAGTCGGGCAGCCAGCCCGACGCCGAGATGGCGCACTACAACGCCACCAAGGCCGCCCTGATCAACTTCACCAAGAGCCTCTCCAAGGCCTACGGCGGCGAGGGCATCCTGGTGAACACCGTCTCGCCCGCCTTCATCCGCACCCCGCTGGTGGAGGCCATGCTGGCCGAACAGGCCGCACAGCAGGGCATCACCCTGGCCGAGGCCGAGCGCGCGTTCCTGCGCCAGCAGCGCCCCAACATCGTGCTGGGCCGCGCGGGCACGGCGGAGGAGACGGCGGCGGCGGTGGTGTTCCTGGCATCCGAGGCGGCATCGTTCATCACCGGCGCGAACTACCGCGTGGACGGCGGCTCGGTCGCCAGCGTGTAGCGCCTCGCACGGGCGGCGGGACGCATGCGGCGTCACTTTCTTGGGCGGGGCATCGGTATCATCGGATACCGTGCGATGCAATACGGCGCGAAGCGCATTGCCATACGCAGTGGGCATCGTGTGGGGGTTCGATGCATGCCGCGTTGCAATGGGGCGGGCATACAACCCGCCCCTACACCCGATGAATCACATTGCGGGCATCGCCCCCGATCCGATGCCCGCAATGAGTGATCGTTGCCGTCATCTCCCCACCCTTCCCATACGGCGAAGGTGCTGCTCGTGCAAACTGGCCATATGCACCAACACCAGCAGCCAGGAAACAGCATAGGAACACCCAAAATTGGGGGTTCAAAGGGGGCATCTACCCAGTAATCAACCACCACCGCCATCGCTTTTGGAAAAAAGCCCAACGCCGACGGAAAAAGTGACACCATATGAGGGCGGCGGGGTTAAGGCCCTGCCGCCCCCCATTCTATCTATGCGAAACCTCCTGCTCACCGCCTGCGCCCCGATCATCTGGGGCAGCACCTACCTGCTCACCGGCATGCTGGCCATGCCGGGGCACCCGCTGCTGATCGGCGCGCTACGCGCCCTGCCGATCGGCCTGCTGATGGTGGCGGCGCAGCGCCAGCGCCCTGCGCTGGGGGCCTGGCCTCGTCTGCTGGCGCTGGGCGCGCTGAACATCGGCCTGTTCTTCGCGCTCTTTTTCATGGCGGCGGCGCGGCTGCCCGGCGGTGTCGCCGCCACGATCAGCGCCACGCAGCCGTTCATGGTCACGCTGCTGCTCTGGCCGCTGCTGGGCCTGCGGCCCGGGGCGCGCGCGCTGGGCGCGGCGGCCCTGGGCGCGGCGGGCGTGGCCACGCTGGCGCTGAGGCCTGGGGCGCGGCTCGACCCCGTCGGCGCGGGCGCGGCGGCGCTGGGCGCGCTGGCCATGGCGCTGGCCACCGCGCTGGCCGCCCGCTGGGGCAGCATGGGCGCGCCACTGGCCACCACCGGCTGGCAACTGCTGATCGGTGGGGCCATCCTGCTGCCGCTGGCGCTCTGGCGCGAGGGCGCACTACCCCCGCTCACGACCGCCGCGCTCGGCATCTTCGCCGCGCTCGGCCTCATCCACACTGGGCTGGCCTACGCGCTGTGGTTTCGCGGCCTGGAGCGACTGGCCCCCGCCACCGCATCCATGCTCCAGCTGCTCACCCCGCTGGTGGCCACGCTGATCGACGCCGCGCTGCTGGGCAGGCCGCTGGGCCTAGCGCAGGCGCTGGGCGGGGCGCTGGTGCTGGGCGGGCTGGCCCTGCACGCGGCGAGGCCAGCTTGCCGCGCAGGGCCGCCGGTGCGATATAAGAAAGGTGATGAAATACAATAAACAGAGATAATCATCGCAAAATAGCAGATAGAATCACAGAATAGCAGGTAGAATCACAGAATAGCAGGTAGAATCACAGAATAGCAGGTAGAAGAACCCAAGGTCAGGGGGAAACGACCCAACACATCCATTGCAACACGCCCACGCTGCATGCGATGCACGCAGCGCGGGCACGCGCCCGCCCCTACGTCAATGATTGTATCGCGTGCATGCCCAACTGCTGCAGGTGGCAACCGCAGCGCATGCCTCGGTACGCCGGGTCGCGTCATCTGCCGCATCCCAATGCCCCGCCAAAAAAGTGCCACCTGTTGCGCGGTATGCTCCCTAGGTGATCGGTCGCCTTCTCCCCTTCTCCCCTTCGCGCCTTCGCGTCCTCGTGGTAACGAATCTTCAGTGGCGTACGAACGCCGAGACCTGGCTTCCGCCGCACGCCCACCCCAAAACGCGGCAGCGCGTGGTATCATAGCTTGCTCGCATGTGCTCCATGCGAGCAGGGCCAGCCAGGCTGGCGCTCGCCACCAGATCCAGGCATCGCACCCCGCCACCCCGCCCACACGATGGCATCTGGCCACCTGCTAGGAAGAGTTTGCTATGACCGATGCCCCCCAGCCCGCCCCCGTCGACCTGACCAACTGCGACCGCGAGCCGATCCACATCCCCGGCAGCATCCAGCCGCACGGCGCGCTGCTGGCCATGGTCGAGCCAGCGCTGCAGATCGTGCAGGCCAGCGCCAACACCGAGGCGCTGCTGGGCCGCCCGCCCGAGGCGCTGCTGGGCCAGCCGCTGGGTGCGCTGCTGGCCCCCGCCGACATCGAGCTGCTGCGGCGCGACATCCTGCCGCGCCTGGCCGAGGCCACGCCGCGCTACCTGCCCGCCATGCAGGTGGGCGGCGCGTGGTTCGAGCCGACCGTCCACCGCTACGACGGCCTGCTCATCCTAGAGCTGGAGCAGCAGCCCGCCGTGCGGCAGGCCCCCACCGACATCTACACCGCCACCCGCGACATCCTGGCCGCCCTGAACGCCGCGCCCGACCTGCGCAGCTTCTGCCAGATCGCCGCCGAGCAGGTGCGCGCCTTCACCGGCTTCGACCGCGTGATGATCTACCGCTTCCGCGAGGATGACTCCGGCGCGGTGCTGGCCGAGGCCTACCGCCCCGACCTTGAGTCGTTCCTGGGCCTGCACTACCCCGCGTCGGACATCCCGCGCCAGGCCCGCGCGCTCTACCTGAAGAGCTGGCTGCGCATGAAGCCCGACAACGACGCCCAGCCCGTGCCGCTGGTGCCGCAGATCAACCCCGCCACCGGCGCGCCGCTCGACCTGAGCCACACCACCATCCGCAGCATGTCGCCCATCCACAGCGAGTACCTGCGCAACATGGGCGTGCGGTCCACCATGTCGATCTCGATCATCCACGACGGCAGGCTCTGGGGCCTGGTGGCCTGCCACCACTACGCCGGGCCAAAGTACATCGCCCACGAGCCGCGCGCCGCCTGCGAGCTGCTGGCCCACATGATCTCGGTGCAGATCAAGGCCAAGCAGGACGCCGAGCAGCACGGCTACATGCTGCAGCTGGCCAGCGTGCAGGCCCAGCTGGTGGCCCAGATGGCCGAGGCCGAGCACTACCGGCTGGGGCTGACCCAGGGCCAGCCCAACCTGCTGGGCTGGATCGAGGCGGGCGGCGTGGCCGTGTGCGCCGACGGCGCGGTCGAGCGGCTGGGCTACACCCCCAGCGAGGCCCAGATCCAGGCCCTGGTGCGCTGGCTGATCTCGCTGGATGGCGACCCGGTGTTCGCCACCCACGCCCTGCCCGCGCGCTACCCGCCGGCCCAGGCCTTCGCGGATGTGGCCAGCGGCCTGATGGCGGTGCGGCTCTCGGCCTACCAGCCCGAGTACATCCTGTGGTTCCGCCCCGAGTACCGCCACACCGTCAGCTGGGCGGGCGACCCCACCAAGCCCGTGGCCGTCGGGCCGCTGGGCACGCGCCTGACCCCGCGCACCTCATTCGCGCTCTGGCAGCAGGAGGTGGCGGGCACATCCGCGCCCTGGCAGCCCTTCGAGCGCGAGGCGGCGGGCCAGCTGCGCCGCGCCATTTTAGAGCTGGTGATCCGCCGCACCAGCGAGCTGGCCCAGCTGAACGCCGAGCTAGAGCGCAGCAACCAGGAGCTGGACTCCTTCGCCTACATCGCCTCGCACGATCTGAAGGAGCCGCTGCGCGGCATCCACAACTATTCGCACTTTTTGCTGGAGGACTACAGCGACAAGATCGACGAGGAGGGCCAGCAGAAGCTCAACACCCTCATCCGCCTGACCCAGCGCATGGAGACGCTGATCGACTCGCTGCTGCACTACTCGCGCGTCGGGCGGCTCGACCTGGCCTTCGCCATGGTCGACCTCAACCAGGAGCTGGAGGAGATCGTGCTGCTGCTGGGCCAGCGCATCCGCGAGCGCGGGGCCGAGATCCAGATCCCCAGGCCGCTGCCCACCATCTACGCCGACCGCGCCCGCGTCGGCGAGGTGTTTAGCAACCTGATCTCGAACGCGATCAAGTACAATGATAAAGAGATCCCGATCGTGCGGGTCGACGCGCGGCGCGTGACCTTGCGCGACGAGTCGGGAGCGCCCGCCGAGGGCTACATCTTCTCGGTGAGCGACAACGGCATCGGCATCGCCGAAAACCATCACGAGGCGATCTTCCGTATCTTCAAACGGCTGCACGGGCGCGGCGAGTACGGCGGCGGCGTGGGCGCAGGCCTCACCATCGCCCGCAAGATCATCGAGCGGCACGGCGGCAAAATCTGGATCACATCGCAGCCGGGCGGGGGTACGACCTTCTCCTTCACGCTTGGCCCAGGCACAATCGACGACCAACAAACGCCATGAGAAAGCTTCAGCACCTGCTCTTTATCGAAGACAGCGACGAGGACGCCGAGGCAGTCGCGCGCACGCTGGCAAAAGACGCGCCCGGCATCACCTACACGCGCTGCACCACCGCCGATCAGGCGCTCGACTATCTCTACCGGCGCGGCAGCTACGCCAGCCAGGCCACGCCGCGCCCGCAGTTCATCCTGCTCGACCTCAACCTGCCCGGCACCGACGGGCGCGAGTTCCTGCGGATGATCAAGGAGGACTCCCAGCTGCGCACCATACCCGTGATCATCTTCACCACATCCAGCAACCCCACCGACATCGACGCGTGCTACCGCGCCGGGGCCAACAGCTACCAGGTGAAGCCAGTGAACTACGCCAGCTTTCGACAGGGCATGAAACACCTTCTGAACTATTGGATCGAGACCGTAGCGCTGCCAACGCACGAATAACGAACGCATGAGCAACCAATTGAAGACGATTCTACTTATTGATGATGCGCAGGAGGATCGTGTTGCTATTCGCCGGCAGCTTGTGACCGCACGAGGGGATGAGTGGGTGGTAGTGGAGGCAGAATCTGGGTCGCAGGGAATCGAGCTTTGGCGGAGGCACCTTCCAGCATGTGTGCTGCTTGACTATATGCTGCCCGACATGAGCGGGCTAGACGTGCTCGACATCCTATCCGGCGAGACGCAGGGGGCCGCGCCCGTGATCATGCTGACCGGCAGCGGCGACACCGCCGTGGCCGTGGAGAGCATGAAGCGCGGCGCGCAGGACTATCTTTCCAAAAATCAGCTCGGGGCGGCGCAGCTGGCCCGCGCGATCGACAACACGCTTGAGCGCGTGCGGCTGCACCACGAGCGCCAGCGGGCCGCCGAGCGCATCCAGCAGCTCCAGGCCCTCACCGGCGCGCTGCTGGGGGCGCTCGCCCCCGCCGAGGTGGCCGCGACCATGGCCCAGCACGCCCGCGAGGCGCTGGGCGCGCTGGCCTTCGCGCTCGATCTGGCCTCGGCCAGGGACGCGCGCACCCAGATCGAGGGCGACCCCGGTGGCGCGCTTGACGCGGCCATGGCCGAGGCCGAGCGCAGCGCCAGCGCGGTGTGGCGCGCGACACCCGGCGGCGACACGGCGGTGGCCATCCCGCTGCTGGTCGGCGCACAGCCGCTCGGCGTGCTGGGCCTGGCCTTCCCGCCCGGCCACGCCCCCAACGCCGACGACCGCGCCCACATCCAGACCATAGCCCAGCAGTGCGCCCTGGCCCTTGAGCGCGCGCGGCTCTACGCCGAGGCCAACCAGGCCCGCTCCATCGCCGAGGACGCGGTGCAGATGCGCGACCAGTTCCTGGCCGTGGGCGTGCACGAGCTGAAGAACGCGCTCACCCCGCTGTTCGGCAACGCCCAGCTGCTCATGCGCCGCGCCGCCCGCTCCAACGCGCTGGGCGAGGGCGAGCTGCGCGCCCTGCGCACCATCACCGACCAGGCCACGCGCATCAACCAGCTGATCTCGTCGCTGCTCGATGTGTCGCGGATCGAGATGGGCGCGTTCACCGTCGCGCCCGCCCGCTTCGACCTGTGCGCCATGGCCGAGCGGATCGCCGACGAGCTGCGGCCCGCGCTGACCCACCACACGCTCCACCTCGATCTGCCGCAGCAGCCCGTGCACATCGAGGGCGACGAGCAGCGGCTAGAGCAGGTGCTGCGCAACCTGCTGAGCAACGCGGTGAAGTACAGCCCCGACGGCGGCATGATCACCGTTCGCCTGACCGCCCACCGCAGCACCGTCGATCTGGCGGTGGCCGACCAGGGGCTGGGGATCGCGGCGGATGCCATCCCCAAGCTGTTCCAGCGCTTCTACCGCGCGATCAACCCCAGCTCGCACACGATCGATGGCAACGGCATCGGGCTGTACATCGTGCGGCAGATCGTCGAGCTGCACGGCGGCGCTGTCCATGTCGAGAGCGCGCGGGGCCAGGGCAGCACCTTCACCGTCACGCTGCCGCGCACGCCCGTGCCATAGCCCCCTGCGCCGCAGCCGCCTGGGCTGCGGCGCACCATCCTGCCTCTTCGGACAGCCCCAAACTGCCCCGCAGGGCCGATCTGCCCGCGCGCCCGCCGTGCTATCATCAGCCCATCCGCATCATTCCCCCAAAAAAGAGAAGTGAGGCATGGCATGACAGAAGATCGCACCTTTATCGAGCGCAACCGCGCCGGGCTGGATCGGCTGCGCGGCCTGGTGGAGAGCCTGAGCGACGAGGAGATGCAGCGCCCCGTGGGCGAGCACTGGACGGTGGCCATCGCGCTGGCGCACCTGGCCTTCTGGGATCGGCGGGCGCTCAACATGATCACGCAGAGCGAGCAGGCCGGGCAGCTCACGGTGCCGCCCATCGACGTGAGCGTGAACGACATCTCGCTGCCGCTGTGGGCCGCCATCCCGCCCCGCGAGGCAGCCCGCATGGCCATCGCCGCCGCCGAGGCCATCGACCAGCACCTCGCCCAGGTCGCGCCCGAGCTGCTCGCGCAGTTCTACGCCCACAACCCGCGCTGGGTCGAGCGCGCCCGCCACCGCGACGCCCACCTGGCCGAGGTCGAGGCTGCCCTGGGCCGCTAGGCGTAACCTGAGTGGGGCAAGCAGATCGGTAGGAACAACCAGCATAGCCCATGAGGTGAGGATGACCGAGAGTATTATCGACCGTGCCCTGGCGTGGGCCGAGGCGCGGCTGGGCGATCCATCGTACGCCGGGCGCTGCCTCGGCTTCGTGGAGGACTGCTTCGAGCGCGGCAATAGCATCGAGGTGTTCGGCTATAGCTCCGCGCAGGAGGCGGCGGATGCCTACGGCGCGCAGCCGGGGGGCCAGCCAGCGCCGCGCGGCGCGCTGGTGTTCTACGCCTGCCAAGGGCTTGTCGGTGGCGACCTGAGGCGCTGGGGCCACGTGGGCATCGCGCTGGGCGACGGGCGCGTGCTGCACGCGTGGGATGTGGTGCGGGTAGACCACGAGCGCGCCATCGAGCAGCTGGCCCCGCCGCCCACATGGACCAGCCCGGCCTACATCGGCTGGGTGCCCGCCGAGCGACTGCTGGCGGGCTGCGTGCCGCGCCAGTGGGACGCGCCGTGAGCGACGGCACGCCGATCTATGAGGACTGGACCACCGACTACGCCACGCTGGGCGACGATGTGTTTGTGGCCACCTCGGCCCAGGGCGAGCTGCGCTCGCGCCGCAGCCCGCTGGCCCACCCCACAGCCCTGGCGGTGCTGCACGGCGCAGCGGGCGACCGCCACCTTCGATCGCTGGCGGCCTCGTGCCTCATCCCGCAGCATCTGGAAGATCTCCACCAGCACGCGCTCCAGGGCAACCCCGACCCAGCCATTGTCGCCGCCATCCTGGGCGAGCTGGCCGATGATGTGGCCGTTCTGGACCGGGGCGACCCCGCCGCACGTCGCGTGGTGGCCAAGGCGCGCACCCTGGCTAGCCAGCCCGCACATGCAGGCGAGGCCAGCGCAGCATTCCTGCGCGCCTTCGCGGCCTGGGGCAAGGACAGAGAGCGGTGAGTGAACGAAAGAGTGCGCGATACAACAATGGGAATATATTTGCACTGGTAGATTTCATAGCAAAACAAGCTCGACCCCTGAAAGATCAAGCGCTAAACTAACTATCTCTGCTGATACCGCCTCCGCCAAAAGTGCGCCACACCTGCGCCAAACAGGAACATGAACCATGGCACACCAACACGCGCGCCTGATCGCCGCGCTGCGCAGCATGAGCGAGCCAGCGCTGGAGCTGCTCTACGCGGGCGGCTGGCCAGCGCGCCTCGCCCACCGCTGCGGCCTACAGCCCCCGCCGCACGTCATCCGCCACCACATCGCCCACGCCGAGGGCGGCGCACGGCAGCCAGCTCTGCGCATCGCCTTCGCATCCGATTTCCACGTGGGCGCGACCACCCACTGGGCGGCGATCGAGGCGGCGTGCCGGGCCATCGAGCAGCAGCGGCCCGACCTGCTGCTGCTGGGCGGCGACTTCGTGTCGCTGCACCAGCGGCATATCGGCCCGCTCGCCAGACGCCTGGGCCAGATACCGGCCCCGCTGGGGCGCTTCGCCGTGCTAGGCAATCACGACCGCTGGGCGCGGCCCCACATCATTATGCGCCACCTTGAGCAGGCGGGGGTCCAGCTGCTGATCAACGAGAACCGCAGGCTGCCCGCGCCCTTCGAGCACATCTGGGTCTGCGGGCTGGATGACGCCGACACCGGGCACCCCGACGCCCGCCGCGCCCTGCGCGGGGCCGACGGCACCCGCATCATCCTCATGCACTCCCCCGACACCCTGGCCAATCTGGGCGACGAGCCGTTCGCGCTGGCGCTGGCCGGCCACACCCACGGCGGCCAGGTGGCGCTGCCCTCGGGGCGGGCGCTGCTGGTTCCCGGCGGCGCGCTGTGCCGCCAGTACGCGGCGGGCATCTTTGCGCTGGGCGGCGCGCAGTCGCGCACCCTGATCGTGAGCCGAGGCGTGGGCTACAGCACCTTCCCCTTCCGCGCCTTCGCGCCCGCCGACGTGGTGATGGCGACGCTGAGGTGAGACAAGCGGCGCGCTGCGACAAAGTGGCGGACGCTGCGTATCTCTTTTCAGCAAGATCTGTAAGCATGTCCATGAGGATTTGACCTGTGAATAGTACCGCAGCAGCCCAGCGCCGCGCCCTCCCAAAGGCCGGCATATGCTTTCTAGCCATCGCCCTGCTGGCCATCGCCCTGGCTGGGGGCACGCTCTTCGCCACCCAGGCCGCCCCCGAAGCGCAGCAGACCCAGGCCATCACCGGCCTAGCCGTACCCGGCTTCGCGCGCAGCCGTGTGATCTTCACGCCCACCGGCGAGTCGATCATCGGCACCGAGAAGACCTCGGTGGTGGCGTGGGATCGGGCCAGCGGCAGAGAGCTGCCGCAGTTCACTCTCGCGGGGGGAGACCAGCCATGGTTCTACGATCTGCAGATCAGCCCTGACGGCACGATGCTGGCCATAGGCGGTAGCGAAGCCATCGTGCTAGATCGCGCCAGCGGCAAACAGATCCGCAGCATCCGCCCGCTGCCGAACAGCAGGGGCGACGAGCCTGTCTACCAGGTGGCCTTCAGCCCCGACAGCGCCAAACTCGCCATCCAATCCGGCAGTGTCGCGATCTACGACATCGCCAGCGGCACCTACGAGCAGAACATCCCCGCCCAGCAGCGCAGTTTGGTCACACTCGTGGGCATGGCCTTCAGCCCCGATGGCCGCTACATCGCGGTGGGACAAGAGAACGGTCAGACCGCGCTCTGGGATCTTCATTCGCGCCAGATCGTGCGCACCTTCGAGGGCGGGGGAACAAGCGTGGGCGACCTAGCCTTCAGCCCCGATGGCCGCTCCCTCGCCACCGCCGACGACAATGGCACCGCCAGCATCTGGGATATCGCCAGCGGGCGGCTTGCGCGCCGTATCACCGTGGGCAGCGACTGGGACACCCTGTTGGGGCGGCGTCCCCATGCCGAACCTCACAGCTGGAGCAGCGCCATCGCCTTCAGCCACGACGGCGGCAGGCTGGCAGTAGGCGGCAACGACGCCACCGCAGGCGTGTGGGATGTGCGGAGCGGCGTGCAGATCTATCGGCTTACCGGCCACACCGGCATGGTCAGCAGCATCGCCTTTAGCCCCAACGACCGATCGCTCGTCACACGCTCGGCAGATGGCTCGGTGCGAGTGTGGTCAGTCGCCGCACCCTAGCGCATCGCCGCAGCTGCCCCATCAAAGGCATGCGACCTATTGCGCGGCTGCGCGTATCTCTTTCTAGCCAATACGCTCATGTAGCCTGTAAGGAGTACCGATGCTATCGCTCGAGCAGCCCGCCGACGCCCAACCCCAGCGCCGCGCCCGCCGCCCAGCCGCCGGTCTGATCTTCCTCGCCACCGTCGTGGCGATCATCGCGCTGATCGGGATCTTCCTGATCGTGATCCAAGGCACCCCGAATGCCTCGCAGCTGCAAACGATCCGCTCTAGAAACAAATCGATGATCACGCGTGTCCGCACCGCATTCACCCCCGACAGCACGGCGCTGATCGGGCCAAGCGGCAGCCGCGCGGTGACATGGCAGCTCGGCAGCGGTAAAGAACTACAGTCGCTCCAAAATACCTACGAGCCAGATAGCTGGCTCCATGACCTGCAGCTCAGCCCCGACGCATCCATGCTTATGGTCGGCGGCGACAGCGTCATCATCTGGGATCGCGCCAGCGGTCGCGAGCTGCTGCGCATCCCCAATGCGCAGGCTGCAAAACCGTTCTTCTTGGCCGATCAGGTGGCCTTCAGCCCCGATGGTAAAAAAATTGCGGTCGAGGCATATGCCGTCTTCATCTACGACATCGCCAGCGGAACCTTTGAGGAGCGGATCGGCACCGAGGGCGAAAAGGAAACCATGCTGTTCGACGCGCTCAGCGTCGCCTTCAGCCCCGATGGCCGCTACCTTGTGGTGGGTCGTCAGAACGGCCAGGCCGTGCTCTGGGATCGCGACCTGCACCAGTTTGTCAGGACATTCCAAGACGAGGGGGATATGGTGAGCGACCTCGCCTTCAGCCCCGATGGCCGCTACCTCGCCACCGCCAACGACCTCAACATCGTCACAATCTGGGAAGTCGAGACCGGGAAGCGGGTGCGCACGATCACCATCAGCAGCGCATGGGATCGGCGGCTGGGCCGCGCGCCGCACGCACAGGTACGCGACTGGACCACCTCGGTGGCCTTCAGCCCCGATGGCAGGCGTATCGCCGCAGGTAGTACCGACGCCACCGCAGGCGTGTGGGATGTGCAGAGCGGCGCGCAGCTCTATCGCCTCGACGGCCACACCGACACGGTCAGCAGCGTCAGCTTTAGCCCTGATGGCCGCTATGTGGCCACCAACAGCCACGATGGGAACACGATCATCTGGCAGGTGGCGGACGAGACACCGTAGCCCCGCGCAGCCGCGGTATGCCGCAAGCCATGCCGCCCTGGCGACAGCGGCGTGCTGAGCCTGCCCGCCGTGTTCGAGCACCTAGTGCCGCGCCTCCAGGCCGCCCTCAATAGTGATCCGACCGGCTCGGTGGCGGAGCAAGAAAGCAAAGCACCACCGCTGCATAATCCAGCGGCGGTGCTTGCTCGGCGAGGAGGAGCCATGCTCTTCACCGCACGAGTTATCTAGGCAACAAAAGGGTCATTAGCGTGGGGGATGGTGCTATATCTCGATCATGGTAGGACTTACCTCTCTATAGCTTACATGGCTCACAATCGACACGCCGCATATATCGACCTACGCACTATATTCCTCGATCCGCACGCCTCGCTCCTCGATCCGCACGCCTCGCTCCTCGATCCGCACGCCTCGCTCCTCGATCCGCACCCCTCACTCCTCGATCCGCACCCCTCACTCCTCGATCCGCACCCCTCACTCCTCGATCCGCACCCCTCACTCCTCGATCCGCACGCCTCGCTTCTCGATCCGCACCCCTCACTCCTCGATCCACACCCCTCACTCCTCGATCCACACCCCTCACTCCTCGATCCGCACCCCTCGCTCCTCGATCCACACCCCTCACCCCTCGATCCACACCCCTCACCCCTCGATCTGCACGCTGCTTTGCACCTTCTAGAGTGGGGTTTGTTGACCAATGCGCTCATTTTCCTTGAGACAGGTATAGCCAAGAAGCCCTACACCTGCAGCAGATCACATTTGTCTCGCTTCTTGCTCTATGTTAGGATAAACAAATCAGCCATCACCATATGTAAAAGAGTGCTATCTACATCCAACCTTATACGCTATATATGCTGTATGTCGAAAACACATCGATAGAAGAGAAGCGAACCCTATGCCTGCAACAATCGAGGACATACTGCGCGGAAAGCCAGATGTCATCACCACCACGATGGACGCCAGCATCAAAGGTGTGCTCGGGGAGATGATCAAGCACGACTATAGCCAGCTGCCCGTCGTCGATAGCCAAAACAAGCCCATCGGGATGATCACCAACGACTCGATCTTGCGCACGCTGCACCGCTTCAACAGCAGCATCGGCAACCTGAAGGTGCGCGATGCGATGGTCAGGGTGCCAGCCAGCTATCGCACCGATGACGACATCTTCGATCTGCTCGACGGCCTGCAGCAGAGCGATGTAGCCCTGGTGGTCGACGAGCACCGCCAGCTGCTCGCCATCATCACCACCTATGACACAACGGCCTACCTGCGCCAGCGCGCGCAGGACATCATGATGGTGCGCGACATCGAGGAGATGATCAAGAGCTACATCAACGCGGCCTTCACCAGCCCAACCGGCGAGATCGACGAGGAGAAGCGGCAGGAAGCGGTCAACACTGTTACCTTCACACCTGGGGTTAGGAAGGAAAAGTTCCAACAAGCTCTTACCGCATATCTTTCTCAGGCTGGTATTACTAATTCAACAATCAACCCAGACATCCTTGAAAGCACATTTCGGCGATATATCTATACAGCACCCGTAGTAAAAACATTTGATAAGCTCACACTCAACGGCTATATCGACATTCTTACCAGCCAATCACGCTGGAGAAAATACACTAACGTATTTAGTCTCGAACGGGCCACAATAATTGCACTACTACAATCTGTACGCGATACCCGCAACGCCCTGGCCCACTTCCGCGACAACATCAGCGACCAGCAGCGCGAGGAGCTGCGCTTCTGCAAGGAGTGGCTGGCCCGCCACGAGGAGGCGGTAAACCGCACGTTTGGGCTGGCCGAGGGCGCGGCGCTCGCGCCCCAGCCCGAGGATGAGCCAGAGGAGCAGGCAGCATCCACTAGGCAGGAAGGTACCAGCACGCCGAGCGACCACGCCGCGTCTGGCGGCAGCCCAAGCACCGCCGACGCCGACCCAACCGTCGCCGAGTCATCGGGCGGCGCATCTGGGCGCTACGCCCCGCTCATCGGCCACCTGGTCAGCCAGCCCCAGAGCATGGACAAGCTGACCATGACCTTCGGCGAGATCGACCAGATCTTGGGCGAGCCGGGTCTGCCGCCCTCGGCGCGGGCCTATCGCGCGTGGTGGGGCAACGACACCACCAGCCACGGGCACGCGCAGCAGTGGCTGGGTGCAGGGTGGCATGTGGCCACCGTGGTGATGGCCGAGGAGCGGGTGACCTTCGCCCGCAGCAGCTCGCACGAGCGCGGCTACCTGGCATTCTTCACCACGCTGCGGGCCGAGCTTGAGCAGGCCGCGCCTGGGGCCTTCCGCATCGCCACCCCCACCATGCGCCACTACCTGACACTCGACACCGCGCAGGTAGAGGGCAGAACAGTGGCGCAGATCTACGCCACATTTGCGCGCATGAAGCGTTTCCGCATCGAGCTGTACATCGAAGCCGACACCAAGGAGCGCTCCAAGGAGCTGTTCGACCTGCTGGCCGAGCGCCGCAAGCAGATCGAGGCCGAGCTTGGCGAGCAGCTGGACTGGGAGCGCCTAGATGCCTATAACCCAGCGCGCGTGGCCAGCTACACGCCCGGCAGCATCGCCGCCGAGGAGGCCACACTGGCGCAGCTGCGCGCCTGGGCCGTGGCCACCGCCACGAAGATCGCCCCCGTGCTGCGCAGGCACCTGGCCGAGGTGGGGGCGGAGGCAGAAAAGCGCTAGCGATCCGCTGACTCGCCGTATGATCGCACGGAAAAATTGAAACACGCCTGCCCGAACAATCGCGCAGGCGTGTTGACGAAAGCTCCCTACATCAGGAGCATCGCTACGCCCTCGGATGAAGCACATCGCCCAGCGCCAGCCGCGCCACCACCTCGTCATCCTCCACCTCGCCCGTCTCGCGGAAGCCCAGCGAGGCGTAGAGCGCTTTGGCCGCCGCGTTGGCGGGCTGGTACGAGAGCGCGAAGCTGCGGTGGCCATGCTGCTGGGCCAGCAGCGCCAGCGCGGCCTGCAGCGCCCGCCGCCCGTAGCCCCGGCCCTGGTGCGCCCGGTCGATTAGGATTCCGCCCAGCCAGCAGCTGCCGTCGGCGGGATCCACCGCCCACATGCAGAAGCCGATCACCTCGTCGCCCAGCAGCACGGCCAGCGGCTGCCACAGCTGGCCGTAGGCGCACAGCGCTAGGTAGTAGGCCGGCTCGGCCACAAATGCCCGCTGCTCGGGCGCGACCTCCAGCCGCGCGACGCCGCGCCAGCTCTCGCCATCGACCGGGCGGATGGTTAGGGTAGCATTTTCCACAGGGCAGCTCCTTTTATCACCGCATACGAGCACCAAAAAGCCCCAGGGGTTGAACCCTGGGGCTTCTGTATGGAGCCGGTGGTCGGTCTCGAACCGACGACCTGCTGTTTACGAAACAGCTGCTCTACCACTGAGCTACACCGGCGTGTCGCAACGACGTGCGGATTATAGCATAGGAGGCCGGGGAATGCAAATTGCTGCGCGGGGCGAGCAGGGGCTATGCGCTCTCGACAGAACACTGATTCGTTCACTACCAAGACTCCAAGACACCAAGAAAAAAGGAAGAGCAACCTTCGAGCCTTCGCGTCTTCGTGGTAGAAATCTTCGGCCCTGGCGGGGCGAGGACCGCTGTGCTAGCAAGACTCTAAAACATGCATCTCTGCCCCGCCCCGCGCCCTGACAGCTGCGCGAAGCGCCACTTAACAGGCCCTTAACCAAGGGCGATTATGCTATACTGCACCGTACCAGCCCTGCCCAGCGGCAGGTGATTCACGAGGTATACCCTATGGCTGTCAGCCTTGAGCCTACACACTCCCCCGAGCCATCGCCCATGCTCTCCACGCCCGAGCGCTTCATCAACCGCGAGCTGAGCTGGCTCGCGTTTAACTACCGCGTGCTCGAAGAGGCGCTCGACCAGCGCAACCCGCTGCTGGAGCGCGTCAAGTTCATCTCGATCTTCGAGACCAACCTCGACGAGTTCTTTATGATCCGCGTGGCTGGCATCAAGCAGCAGGTGGCCGAGGGCGTGACCGAGCGCTCGGCGGATGGCCGCACGCCCAACGAGCAGCTGGCCGTCATCCGCAAGGAGGTGCTGCGCCAGCGCAAGATCGTCAACCAGTGCTGGCTGGAGGACATCGTGCCCAAGCTGCACCAGCAGGGCATCCACCTGCTAGACTACGCCGACCTGAACGAGGCCCAGCGCCAGTCGTGCCGCGAGTACTTCGAGCGCGAGGTCTTCCCCGTGCTCACGCCGCTGGCCTTCGACCCCAGCCACCCCTTCCCGCACATCTCGAACCTGAGCATCAACCTGGCGGTGGTGATCAAAGACCCCGAGGAGGGCGAGCTGTTCGCCCGCGTGAAGGTGCCCGCCGTGCTGCCGCGACTGGTGCCGGTGGAGAGCGCCTGCAACGGGCCGGACAGCGTCCCGCCCGAGCGGCGCTACTCGTTCACCTGGCTGGAGCAGGTGATCGCCGACAACATCCACGCGCTCTTCCCAGGGCTAGAGGTGGTCGAGTCCTACGCCTTCCGCGTCACCCGCAACGCCGACATGGAGATCCAGGAGGAGGAGGCCGCCGACCTGCTGCGCACGATCGAGTTGAGCGTGCGCCAGCGCCGCTTCGGCGCGGTGGTGCGGCTCTCGTTCGAGCGCACGCTCTCGGAGCGGGTGCGCGAGGTGCTGCTCTACAACCTCAATCTTACCCCCGAGGATCTCTACGAGAGCGACGTGGCCATCGGCCTGGCCGACATGTTCGCGCTCACCAAGCTAGACCGGCCCGACCTCAAAGATCCGCCGTTCTACCCCCACATCCCCACCGTGCTGCGCTCGCACACCTCGTCGGACATGTTCGCGGCCATCCGCCAGCAGGACATCCTGCTGCACCACCCCTACGACTCGTTCCAGCCCGTGGTCGACCTCATCCAGTCCGCCGCCGAAGACCCCAAGGTGCTGGCGATCAAGCAGACGCTCTACCGCGTCGGCTCGAACTCGCCGATCGTGAAGGCGCTGATGCACGCCCGCGAGCAGGACAAGCAGGTGACGGTGCTGGTGGAGCTGAAGGCCCGCTTCGACGAGGAGAACAACATCACCTGGGCCAGGGCGCTGGAGCGCGTGGGCGTGCACGTGGTCTACGGCCTGGTGGGCCTGAAGACCCACGCCAAGCTGGCCCTGATCGTGCGGCGCGAGCACGATGGCCTGCGGCGCTATGTGCACCTGGGCACCGGCAACTACAACGCCACCTCGGCCCGCATCTACACCGACCTGGGCGTGCTGACATGCCGCCCCGACATCGGTGCCGATGTCTCCGAGCTGTTCAACTTCCTCACGGGATACTCGCGGCAGAGCCACTACCGCAAGCTGCTGATCGCGCCCGTGGAGCTGCGGCAGGGCCTAGTGCGCCTGATCGAGCGCGAGATGAGCCACGCCGCCTCGGGACGCCCCGCCCACATCATCATGAAGATGAACGCCTGCGTGGACCCCAAAATGATCGACGCGCTCTACAGCGCCTCGGTGGTGGGCGTGAAGATCGACCTGATCGTGCGCGGGATGTGCGCGCTGCGGCCCGGCATCCTGGGCATGAGCGAGAACATCCGGGTGCGCAGCATCGTCGGGCGCTTCCTGGAGCACAGCCGAATCTTCTACTTCCACAACGATGGCGAGCCGGAGGTCTACTGCGGCAGCGCCGACATGATGCAGCGCAACCTCGATAGGCGCGTCGAGGCGATCTTCCCGATCGAAGATCCGGCGCTGGCCCAGTTCGTGCGCGCCCAGCTGCTGCAGGCCTACCTGGATGACAACACCCGCGCCCGCGACCTGCTGGCCGACGGCAGCTATGTGCGGGTCGAGCCGCACGGCGAACGGCCCTTCGACTCGCAGGAGATCTTTATGAGCGGAAAGCCTTCGATCTGATGCGGCTCTTTCTGGCCATCGACATGCCCGCCCCCACCAAAGACGCGGCCCTGGCCGCCCGCCGCCCGCTGGAGGCGGCCAGCCCGCCGGTGCGCTGGAGCGCGCCCGAGGGCCTGCACCTGACCCTGGTATTCCTGGGCGAGACCGACGAGGCGCTGCTGGGGCCGGTGGGCCAGGCCGCGCGCGCCGTGGCGGCGCGGCACCAGCCGATCGCGCTGCAGCTCGACGGCCACGGGGCCTTCCCCAGCACCAGCAGCCCACAGGTGCTGTGGCTGGGCGTGGGCGGCGGCATCGCCGCGCTGCGTGCCCTGCAGGCCGACCTTGTGCGCGCGCTCCAGCCGCTGGGCTTCGAGCCGGAGCAGCGCGCCTACGCGCCCCACATCACGCTGGGGCGCGTGCACCGCGAGGCCGCGCCCGCCCAACTCGCCCAGATCGCGCGCGATCTGGCCAGCGCCCCGCCGCCCGCGCCCGCCGACTGGCTGGCCAGCCACATCACCCTCTACGAGAGCCAGACGCAGCCCCATGGCCCACACTACAGCGAACGTGATACAATAGCGCTAGGATAGCGTCGCAATGCGGCAGAGAAGCCGCAATCGCACGGCGGGGCGGTGCTTCGTCGGCTAGGAGCTCGTATCACACCCCACCATCCCAGCGCTCCACCCCCGGCCTCATCTCAAAAAAAAGCAGGTTGGGCGCAAACAAGCACCCCCAACAGGCACATTCTCTTCCGCGAGGAGTGCATGACGGCTGAACGACTCAAGTACATCCTGATGTGGCTGCTGGCCATCGCCACCAGCATCTTCCTGATCGACCGCATGTTCACGGTGGTGAGCGCGCTGGCCTCGCCGCTGATCATGTTCGCCATGGCCTGGCTGGTGGTGCTGGCGCTCAAGCCCCTGGCCGAAAGCCTGGCGCGGGTCGAGCTGCCTATGCCGGTGCTGCGCTTCGACCCGCGCGCGCGCCGCCTGGCCTTCACCACGCCCATGACGCCCCTGCCCTACAAGGCGGCGGTGGCGCTGGTCTACCTCGGCATTCTGGCCATCCTGATCGGCGTGATCTTCCTGTTTTTCCCGATCATCATGACCCAGCTCTCGGCCATGCAGGAGACCATGCCCAACGCGGGCGACCAGACGCTGAAGTACATGCAGGATGGCCAGGCCTACCTCAATCAGTTTGGCATCCATGTCGACCTGACGCGGATCATCCAGCCCGAGACGATCATGGCCCAGTTCGCATCGCTGGGCAGCGAGGCGCTCAAGCAGTCGCTGAACATCGCCAGCAGCATCGCCACGGTGATGCTCAACCTGATCTTTGTGCTCATCCTCAGCTTCTACATGATGATCGACGGCTCGCGCCTCATCCAGAGCGGTATGCGGCTGCTGCCCGCCGACTGGCGCGGCGAGGTCGCCACCTTCTTGCACATCGTCGACCGCACCTTCGGCGGCTACCTACGCTCGCAGCTGCTGCAGTCGCTGCTGTACGGCATCGGCACCTCGGTGATCATGATGGCATTTGGCTTTCAGGATATCGCGCTGGCCAGCCTGATCGCCGGGCTGTGCGTGATCATTCCGATCTTCGGCGGGCCGCTGGCGCTCATCCCGCCTGTGATCGTGGCGCTGATCAACACGCCCGACCGCACGATCTGGCTGATCATCGCGCTGCTGGGGCTCCAGCAGGTGGTTTTCAACATGATCATGCCGCGCCTGGTGGGCCAGATCGTAGGGCTGTCGCCGCTGCTGGTATTCGCGGCCATGCTGGTGGGCGGCACGGTGGCCGGGGCGTGGGGCCTGCTGTTCGGCATCCCGATCGCGGGGGTGCTGGCCTCGGTCACGCAGTTCATCTTCGACCGCAAGGGCTTCGAGGTGGCCCAGGCCGCCCAGCGCGAGGAGCCGCCCACCCTGGTGATCGAGCCGATCGCCGACCCACCTACAGTCCCCCAGAAATAAGGCCGACGGCTCGGGGTGCACGCCCCGAGCTTTTTTGTCGCACGCTGGGATGCTCCCCAATCCTCATTCTGACCGCGCTGTGGGCGGGCGCTACCAGATGGCCAGGCTCATGGTCGCCAGCACCACCACCTCGGAAAGCTCGCACAGCGCGCCGTACGTGTCGCCGGTCAGGCCGCCCAGGTCGTTGGTCCACCAGCGGGCCAGCAGATGCGCCGCAGGCAGGCCCAGCGCCAGCGCCAGCAGCCCGGCGGGGCCGCCCAGCAGCAGCGCCGCCGCCAGCGCCACCACGCCCGCCAGCGCCACATGGAGCATGCGCACATGCTGCTGCACCGAGCGGCCCAGGCCATCCTTGCGCGCCAGCGGGAAGCGCACCATGGCGTAGACCATAGCCCACCGCCCGAAGGCCGGGGCCACCAGCAGCGCCGCCCAGGCGTGCCCGCCCGCCGCCACCAGGAAGGCCAGCTTCAGCAGCATCACCGACACCAGCGCGATCGCGCCCATCGCGCCGATCCGGCTGTCGCGCATGATCTCCAGCTTGCGCTCGCGCGATCGCCAGCTCATCACCGCGTCGAAGGTGTCGCTCAGGCCATCCAGGTGCAGGCCGGATGTGAGGATGGCCCACAGCGCCACCGCCAGCACCGCGCCCACCATGTCGCTCCATAGCGCGCGGCCCAGCGCATAGGCAAGGGCCAGCAGCGTGCCCAGCACCAGCCCGGCCAGCGGGAAGAACGGGAAGGAGCGCGCCATGCCCTGCGGGTGCGAGCGCCAGAAGGGGATGGGGATGATCGTCAGAAAGCGGATGGCCTCGGCCAGGCCATCCAGAGCACTCGCGGGCTGCTCGGGCTGTTCAGGCTGCATTGTGTATTCTCCACATCACCGCACACGCGGCACCTCGTTCACCATGCGGATGATCGGCGTCTCACCGTAGAGGTCGATCGCCGTCACGCTGCCCAGGTCGATCCGCCAGCGCCAGTGCAGCGTGGGCGGCTGCTGGCAGAGCGCGCACAGCACCAGCTGGATAGGCGTGGCGTGGGTGACGACCAGAAAGCGCCCGCCCTGGGCCTGGGCCAGCTCGGCCCAGGCCATCATAACACGGTCGCGCACCTCGGCCAGGCTCTCGCCGCCCATGGGTCGCCCGTGCAGCGGGTCGGCGAAGCGCGCGGCAGCATCGGCGGGGAAGCGGGCCTGCACCTCGCGGTAGGTCAGGCCTTCCCACTGGCCGTGGTCGGCCTCGGCCCAGCGGGGGTCGGGGGCGATGGGGGTAGCGCGCCCGACCAGCGCGGCCTGGGCGGTGGCCAGGGTGCGCGGGGTGGGGCTGGCCACCGCCTGGCCAAACGGGATGCGCCGCAGCCGCTGGGCCAGCGCCTGGGCCTGCTGCTGGCCGTAGGGCGTCAGCGAGGCCGGGCTGTGGCTCTGGTAGCGGCGCTCTTTGTTCAGCGCGGTCTGGCCATGGCGCACCAGCCAGATGCTCGTTCGCATAGTGGTTCCCTTCTACATCAAAAATGGGCGGGGGTGGCAGATCCACCCTCGCCCATTATGCACGATCTTCGCCGCCTAACCTCTGCGCCGCTGGCTCTTGCGGCGCTCGGCGCGCTTGCGGTCGAGCGCATCCGAGCCGTTGATGCGGCGCACACCCTGGCCGCCGCGCTCGGCGGCACCACGGCGCTCGGGGCGCTGCTCGCCCACGGCGGCCATCAGCAGCTGCGGCTCGTCGTCGTGCTCCTCAAACCATGCGGCGTCCTGTTCCTGAATATGCACACGTGGCATCGCGGTGCGATCCTCCTGCGAGGCGTGGCCAAGCTCCTGCGCCCCGCTCTATGTCAAGCAGAAAGCCAAAGCAGCGGACGGGTGGTGGATGACCGACGGCGTACAGTCCGACATATCCGGCTCCTTTCTGGCGCACGCGGCGCACGGCAAGGCGAAAACGCAGAAGGCCGGAGGCGCACTGCGCCCCGGCTGCGTGGAAGATCTAGTCCGATGGATTCTCGTGCAGGCGGGCGT
The DNA here is from genome assembly GCA_009268125.1 of Chloroflexia bacterium SDU3-3. NCBI lineage: Bacteria > Bacillati > Chloroflexota > Chloroflexia > Chloroflexia bacterium SDU3-3. The sequence continues at coordinate 122,803 of WBOU01000010.1, forward strand.
AGCTGTCGTAGCGCTCGGGCGCGATCTCGCCCTGCTCCAGCGCCGCGCGCACCGCGCAGTCTGGCTCGTGGGTGTGGGTGCACCCGGCGAAGCGGCACTCGCCCAGGAAGGGGCGAAACTCGCGGAAGCACCACTCCAGCTCCTCCACGGGGAAGCGCCACAGGCCCAGCTCGCGGATGCCCGGCGTGTCGGCCACATAGCCGCCGCCCGGCAGATCCAGCTGGATCAGCTCGGCCACGGTGGTGGTGTGGCGGCCCTTGGTGAGCGTGGCGCTCACGTCGCCGGTGGCCAGGCCCAGGCCGGGCTGCACCGCATTCAGCAGGCTGCTCTTGCCCACGCCCGACTTGCCCGTGACCGCGCTGATGCGCCCGGCCAGCTGATCGCGCAGCTGCTGGATGCCCTGGCCCTGCTTGGTGCTGGTGTAGATCACGGTGTAGCCGATCCGCTCGTAGGTGGCGAACATGGCGCGGGCCTGCTCCTCGCCCACAAGGTCGGCCTTGTTGGCCACGATCACCGCATCCAGCTCGCTGGCCTCGGTGAGCACGAGGTAGCGGTCGAGCATGCGCGGGCTGAAGGATGGGTTGGCGCAGGCCATCACCAGCAGCACCTGGCCCACGTTGGCCACGATCACATCCTCTTTCCACACGCCCTTGCTGCCCACGGCGCGGCGGGCCAGCTTGGTGCTGCGCGGCAGCACCGCCTCGATGGCACCGTGGGTCGGCGAGACCTGGGCCACATCCACCTCGTCGCCGATCACGGCGATATCGCTCGACTGGCGCTCTCGCTTGAGCCGCCCGCGCAGCGTGCACTCCAGCACGCCCTCGTCGGTGCGCACCCAGAAGAAGCCACTCTGCGCCCTCAGCACGGTTCCACGAATGGTCACGCGGCCTCCTTGCTGCTGCGCACCCGCACCTCTAGGTGGCGCGCGCCTAGGACATCAAAGGCCATCGAGATAATCCGCTCGACGAGGCTGGCCTGTTCATCTAGCCCATTGGGGGCTACCTCGGCATAGTAGCGATCCTGGTGATCAGGATCGTGCGTTGTGTACGGCTCTTCGACTAAGGAGCCGTCGCGCTTCTGGATGATCAATTCCGTGCTCCTTGAACTCGTATCATGACTATGAGCGGTCGTCCGCCATTCGTTGCGTGCGCTGGGTTCGTTCGATGCAAGCTGCAATACCATCAGCAACCTCGGTTCGCTCGTTTGTTACTCGGTTCATCTGCTGCGGCACGGGAACAAAAAGCCGCAGGGCGTACCCCCACGGCAAAAAGAAAGGCCGTGGGCAATTGATTTCTGCTTGCCCACAGCCTGGTAGCTCATTCAGTAGCTGAGAATCAGCGCCTGAGCCTCCGGAATTTGGGCACAGCATGGCCATGGGCAGTCGCGATGATCGTCACTTCAAGACGATCACTGGCTGGATAGCTTGTGGTGTTTATGGTCACTATCATAGCCATGTGTCCTACCCGCCTTTCTTCGGAATCTCACGCACGATTACAGAAGGTCTTGTGAATATGCCCAAGAATAGCATGCCGACCTTGGACATGTCAAGCATGCAGCCGTCCTACTTTTGGCCGATGATCGCGGGGGCCTCGGCGGGGTCGACGCGGGCCAGGATCTCGGCCAGCGGCATGTCGGCCAGGGTGCCCAGGCGCAGGGCCACAGGCGGCAGCGCCACGCCCGCGTTCACCGGGATGGGCACGGCCACGCAGCGCATGCCTGCGGCGGCGGCGGCGCGCATGCCGTTGGGCGAGTCCTCGAACACCAGGCACTCGGCGGGGGGCACGCCCAGCATGGCGCTGGCGCTGAGGTAGAGGTCGGGGGCAGGCTTGACGTGGGCCACGTCCTCGCGGCCACGGAAGCCCTGGAAGAAGTGGCTGATCTCGTGGTGGGCCAGCCAGCCATCCACCCAGCCGCGATCCGAGCTAGATGCGATCACCATGGGCAGGCCCATGTCGCGGCCCTGCTGCAGCAGGGCCACCACGCCGGGGCGCAGCGGCGCGGCCAGGCTGGCCGTGCGGTAGCGGCCCACGAACAGCTCGCGCAGCTCCTCGGCGCTGGGCTGGCCGCCCAGCCGCTGCGACAGCTCCACCGCCGCGTCGAAGGCACCGCGCGTGCCTACGCCCACGATCCACTGTGCGTGGTCAAGCACCTGGCCGTGGCTGGCGTAGATCGCGCCCCATGTCTCAAAATCTATGGTCTCGGTATCAAAGATCAGCCCGTCAAAATCAAAGATCAGCGCCCGAATCATGGCGGTTCTTCCTCATGTTGCAGCTTCTCAAACAACAGGGGCACATGGGGTGTGCGGCCAAGCCACACTGCCCCATGTGCCCCACACGCCCGCGCCTGCGGCTATGGTGTCGTCGGCGGCGAGAGCAGCGATGCTGAGGCCCAGCCATCCACGCCCGCAGCCACGCCCGCGCCCCCGCGCTCGGCGGCGGGCGCGACGATGCGGATGTGGTACCAGCTGGCATCCTCGTTCTTCTCAAGGAACAGCACCTGGTCGCCCGGCCAGATCAGGCCGATCACATTCGCCTCGCTCACCGTGGGGTCGCGGCGCAGGTTGCCGCCGTTCGTCACCGTGCCCGTGCCGATGTTCGGCTCGGGGGTGGGCTGGGCCTCGGCGGTCAGCGCGGCGGCCTGGGCCTCGGCGGTCAGCGCCATGGCCGAGGCGGTGGCCTGGGCATAGGCGGTGGCCCACGCGAGCTTGGCCTGCTCGGCGGCCTGCTGCTGCCGCTCGTCGCGGAAGCGCATCAGGTAGCTCCAGCCCACACCCAGCAGGCACAACACCACGATCGTCACGATCAGATTCACCAGCACATTGAGCGGGCCGCCCCGCTTTGGTGCGCGCGGGCCAAACAGTTCTTCCCAGTCGCTGTTGCGGATCTTGCTTGGCACACCCTACCTCCTGCGTTCACCGGTCGGGCGCAGTATAGCATATCAGCCCGACCATGCGCGATACGGCGCAGCGGTGGCAGGGTGACAACATCATCTCAAAGCAGCCGCAGCGCGCAAAAAGTAGCCCCGCACAGCGCTATGCCATGCGGGGCTGCCTGTGGGCTGGCGCGATCACATCGAGGTGCCGACCGCCGCCACAAACAGCAGCATGAAGGCGCACCCGGCCAGCAGAACCAGGCCCATGGCCAGGTAGCCGATGACCAGGCCCGCCACCGCGATGCCATCGCCGGTCTTGGTGCCATACGAGTCGCGGATCTCGCGCCGCGCCATATGGCCCAGCACGATCCCCGCCAGCGAGCCGATCAGCGGCAGGGCCACCACGCCTAGGATGCTGAACACTAGGCTCAGGATCGCCAGCGTGCTGGTGGGCACCACCGCAGGCATGGTCGGCACCACATGCCCCACCGGCATGGGCGGCATGCTGGCCTGCGGGATGTCGTAGCGCTCCCGCTGCATAGATATGGTCTGCTGGCCCTCGCTCGACCCAGCGGCGGGCACGCGCGCGCCGCAGTTGGTGCAGAACACCGAGCCTGCGACCAGCTCCATCTGACAAACAGCACATTTCACCGCTCTGTCCCTCCTGAAAGCTCGCGCGCCTTGGCCGCCACGTCGGGGGCGGTCACTATCGCCTCGCCCACCAGCACGGCATCCACGCCCAGGGCGCGCACCTGCTCCACATGTGCCGCCGTAAAGATCCCGCTCTCGCTCACAAACACCGGGCGACCCTTGGCGGGCAGCGCGGCGGCCACCTGCGCGGTCGTATCCAGCGTGGTCTGGAAGGTGTGCAGGCTGCGGTTGTTCACGCCCAGCACCTGCACGCCCAGGGCCAGCGCGCGGCCCAGCTCGGCCACGTCGTGCACCTCGACCAGGGCGTGCATGCCTAGGCTGTAGGTCATGCGCAGCAGCTCGGCCAGCTTGGCATCCTCCAGCGCCGCCACGATCAGCAGCACCGCATCCGCGCCCGCCGCCCGCGCCTCCACCACCTGGTAGGAATCGACCAGGAAATCCTTGCGCAGCAGCGGCGGGATGCCTGGGATCTGGCGGATGGCGGTCAGGTAGTCGAGGCTGCCCTGAAAAAACCGCTCGTCGGTGAGCACCGAGATGGCGGCGGCCCCGCTGGCGGCGTAGGTGCTGGCCAGCGCCAGCGGGTCGAAGTTCTCGACCAGCACGCCCTTGGAAGGCGAGGCCTTCTTCACCTCGGCGATCAGCGCGGGGCGGTCGCGGCGCAGCGCGGCGGCGAAGTCGCGCACGGGCGGGGCGTCGGCCAGCCGCGCCTGCAGCTGCGCGAGCGGCACGCGCTCGGCGCGCTCGGCGACCTCGCGGTACTTATGGCTTAGGATGCGGGCGAGCACGGTCTCTGAAGGTGTCGTCATTGGTCAGCTATCCTTGCTCCATCGGCTTTGCCCTATTGTAGCATGGCGGCTGGCCGCGCCGCCCGCCAGGGTTCTCTAGCATATACGAGCGTTCGTGGCGAAAAGTTGATCGTCGCTGGCCCTCCATGGACCATGCGTTCTCGATTAGGCCTCTACGCCAAGCACCCAAGAGCACACGATAAATGCATACCGCAATGATGCAGAAATGCTCTGTGAGGCATGCAAGAAATATCCTGAGTATCGCACATCCGTGTTGAGATTAGCGCATCCAGCTTGAGGTTAACGCATCCAGCCTGGGATTAACGCATCCGCTCTAAACTTCATACAGCATCGCATACTATCAAAAGCACCCTGAAGCAATACGATAAAAGCGCCCGGCCCTGCGTGCCTAGTACCGCCGCGCCGCCGGGGCGGGTGCCGCACGGTAGGCGCGCAGGGCCGCCAGCGCATCGAGCGTGCCCAGCACCATCAGCGCATCGCCCTCGGCCAGAGCCAGGTCGTGCGCGGGCAGGGTCGCCACCTCGCCGCCACGGCAGAGCGTGATCGCCACGATATCGCGCGACTCGCGCAGCTGGCGGATGGAGCTGCCCAGCAGCGGGTCGCCCTCGGCCAGGGCAAACTCGTCGGTGGCAAACAGCGAATCGCCGCAGTAGAACGCCGCGCGCACATCGCCCAGCATGCCCGCCGCCGCCAGCGTAGGCGCGGCCAGCGCCGAGGCGCTGTAGACGGTGCGCATGCCGAACAGCGACTCGAACTGCTCGACCAGCACATCGCTGAACAGGCGCATCACCAGATGCACATCCTTGCGGGCACGGCGGGCGCTCAGGCAGATCTGCAGGTTCACAAAGTCGTCCGACGTCACGGCCACCACCGAGTAGGCCTCGCCCAGCCCGGCATCCTGCAGCAGCGCGGCGCTGCGGGCATCGCCCTCGATCAGCGTCACGCCATCCAGCGCCGCCAGGCTGTGCACAAACTCCTGCCGCGTGCGCTCGCTGTAGATGCACACGATGCTGGGCGGGTCGGGCTGCTGGTGCAGCTGGCGCACCACACGGTAGCCCACCTTGCCCAGCCCGCACACGATCACGCGGTGGTGCTGGCGAGTGGGCCCGTGGGGCGGCAGCGAGCCGAGGATGGCGTGGGCCTTGCTGCGCGGCACGTTCTTCTGCCGCAGCGCATCCAGCGCCGCCAGCGGGCCAAGCAGCAGCACGTGGTCGCCCGATTCCAGCTGGCGCATGGCCACCGGCGGCAGCAGCTTGCCCCGCGCATTGCGGTGCTCGATCACGCGGATGCCGTACTCCTCCTCCACCTTGCGCGCGAAGCCCGACATCAGGCTCTCGGGCGCGATCGTCAGCTCCACCACGCCCAGCGCGCAGGCATCCAGGCCCAGCACGGCGCGCACATCGCGGCTCACGGCGGCGGCGGCGAAGGTGGGCGCGGCCAGCGCCGAGGCGCTGAACACCGAGTTGCGGCCAAAGGCCTCCTCCAGATTCTGGTCGAGGTCATCGCTGAACACGCGCAGGATAACCCGCAGGCCGGGGCGCAGCGAGCGCACCTTCAGCGCCACCTCGATGTTCACCAGGTCGCCGTCGATGCACAGCACCACCGCGCTGGCGCGCTGCACCCCGGCCTGGCGCAGCACCGCCAGCGAGCGCGCGTCGCCCGCCACCACCGGCACCTTCAGCTCCAGCGCGCGGGGCACAAACGCGCTCTCCCAGCGCTGCTCGACCACCACCACCTTGTGGCCAGCGGCCAGCAGGTGAGTCACCACCCGCAGGCCCACGCGCCCGATGCCGCACACCACCACATGCCCCTGGTAGGTCGAGGCCAGCGACACCTGCCAGCCCTCCTGGCGGCTGCCCTTGTCCAGCAGCCGCCGCCCAAAGCGGAACACGCTGTCGAGGATGAGCGCCAGCCCCAGCAGCGGCACCAGGAAGAACAGCGCCATGCCGCCAGGGTCGCGCGGGAAGGCCAGCCCGCTCTGCAGCGTCAGCATGCGGAACGTCTCGTACAGGCTCTCGGCGTAGCTCAGGCCGAAGGCGAAGTGGATGTAGACCATGCCCACCAGCATCACCAGGGCGAAGCCGCCCAGGCCATACCGCGACTCGCGGATCAGCTGGAACAGGTCGAACGCGTTGGCCCGCACCAGCCGCGCCAGCGAGTAGCGGCGGCGGCCCAGGCTGCGGGGGCGTTGTCGAAACATAGCGCGGCATCCTCACACAACACGGCGGCGCAGCCCGGCTGCAGGCGCGGGCCGTTGCCTCCTCACCACCAGTTCATCACCAAATCTCTTTACCACCAAGACGCCAAGAAAAAAGGGGCAGAGAAAGAGCCATCTTAGCCGACCCCTACAGCAAAGAATCGACTCGCACAGAGCGGATATCCTCTGCACGGCGATGATATCAAATTGACGGTTCTAACGCTACTATGGTATCATATGGACCGCTTGAATTTTAGATTGTGAATCTACATTTGGCGACGCTTTGTGAGACAAACCGTTAGAATTTACTCCCGGCGCGTCGAATGTTTGGAGGAAAACTGTGGGTTCGAAAATGAAAGTCCTGCTGACCCAGGACGTGACCAAACTGGGCAGCGCTGGTGAGATCCTCGAAGTCTCGGGTGGCTACGGCCGCAACTACCTCATCCCCCAGGGCTTCGCCGTGATGGCGACCCGTGGCCAGATCAAGCAGGCCGAGGAGCGCAAGGTAGCCAGCGAGAAGAAGCTGCAGGCGCAGCGCCACATCTTCGAGGCGCAGGCCACCAAGATCAACGGGCAGACCATCCGCTTCACCGCCCGCACCGGCGACCTGGATCGCCTCTACGGCTCGATCACCAACGCCGACATCGCCGAGAAGCTCTCGGCTCTGGTGGGCGAGACCATCGACCGCCGCGCCATCCAGCTGGATGAGCCGATCAAGCGCATCGGCATCTACCCGGTCAAGATCCGCCTGATCTCCGGCGTCGAGCCGATGATCAACGTCGTGGCCGAGAGCGAAGAGGGCGCGCTGCAGGTTCCCGAGGCTGCCGAGTAGCCTCCCCCAGCGCAAAAGAGAAATCTCAGCTGTTATGTAGTTTTCATCTTTTGCTCTTCCCCTACAACTCATGTGCGTGTACGCTGGTAATGTGCCACTCCCCCTGGGGGCTGGCACATTATCGCGTCTTAGGGGATTTGTGGATAAGATCTGAACGAGCCGTCGATAACACGGGTATGGCCGTAGGATAACGTATGGATAAAGCACTCCCATCAAACACCGACGCCGAGCGTGCCGTACTGGGTTCGGTGCTGCTGAACCGCGATGCGATCATCGCGGTGGCGGCGTGGCTCCAGCCAGAAGACTTCTACCTTGAGCAGCACGCCTGGATCTACGAGGCGATGGTGACCTGCTACAACAACCGCGTGCCGCCCGACAGCCGCACCGTCTCCGACGAGCTGCGCCGCCACGATCGGCTGGACACCATCGGCGGCCTGCCCTACCTGCTGGGCCTGGTCGACTCGGTGCCGTCCTCCTACCATATCGAGTACTACGCCCAGATCGTGCAGCGCACCGCGCTCCAGCGCCGCCTGATCATGGCGGGCAGCCAGATCGCCCAGATCGGCTACGACGAGAGCAAGGACATCGAGGACACGCTCGACAAGGCCGAGTCGACCCTGTTCGAGGTCTCGCAGCGCCGCTCGACCCAGGATTTCATCCACATCGGGCAGGTGATCGATAACTACTACGAGCAGATCAACTACCTACAGGAGCACCGCGGCGAGGTGGTGGGCGTGCCCACCGGCTTCCGCGACTTCGACGAGATCACCGGCGGCCTGCAGCGCTCTGACCTGCTGATCCTGGCGGCCCGCCCCGCCGTGGGCAAGTGCCTGCCCGGCCACACCCTGATCGATAACCCCGCCACCGGCGAGCGCGTGCGGCTCGACGAGTACGTGCGGCGGCAGATCCCCGCCGTGTGCAGCATGGCGGCGGGCGGCCAGCTGCGCCCGGCCCTGATCGCCAGCTGGGTGGACAGCGGGGTGCAGCCCTGCTTCCGCGTGCGCACGGCCAGCGGGCGCGAGGTGGAGGTGACGGCGCAGCACCCCTTCTACACCCGCGCTGGCTGGCGGCCCCTGGCCCAGCTGCGCCTGGGCCAGCCGATCGCGGTGGCGGGCGAGCTGCCGATCTTCGGGCGGGCCGAGCCGCTGCCGCCCGAGCTGGTGCGGCTACTGGGCTACGCCCTGGGCTGCGGCGCAAGCGACGCTGCGCCGGTGTGCCCCGCCGACCCGCAGATCACCGCCGAGGCCAGCGCCATCGCCGCGCGGTTCCTGCCCGGCCATAGCCAGCTGGCCGCGTGGCTGGGCCAGTGGGTCGCGCCAGGGCGCGGCTTCCCCGCCGAGGCCTGGGCCTGGAGCCGCCGCGCCCTGGCCGAGCTGCTACGCGCCGTGGTGAGCAGCGCTGGCCGCGTGGCGCTCGCGCCCCAGGGCGCGCAGATCCACATCGCCACACCATCCCGCCAGCTGGCCGCCGACATCCACCACGCGCTGGTGCGCTTCGGCGTGTTCGCCGCGCTGGCCAGCGAGGGCGAGATCTGGCGCATCCGCATCGCCCAGCCCGCCGATGTGGAGCGCTACCAGCGCCGCATCGGCTGGGCCGGGCAGCCCGCGCCCAGCCCGCTGGCCCGGCGCGCCGCACGCGCCCTGGCCCCTGCCGCCGCAGCCTACGGCCTGCCCCCCGAGGCTCTGGCCGACAGCCAGGCCGAGCCGAGCATCGCCTGGGATGCGGTGGCCAGCATCGAGGCCATCGGCCCGCACCACGTCTACGACCTCACCATCCCGCGCGGCGAAAACTTCATCGCCCAGGATGTGGTGGTCCACAACACCTCGTTCGCCATGAGCCTGGCCCACGGCGTGGCCAGCCACGGCAACGGCGTGGTCGGCATCTTCAGCCTGGAGATGAGCCGCGACCAGCTGGTGCAGCGCCTGATCGCCATGGAGACCGGCATCGACACCCACAAGCTGCGCACCGGCCACATCCGCGACAACCAGCTGCAGACCGTGATGGAGGCGATGAGCCGCCTGGCATCCATGCCGATCTACATTGAGGACACGGCGGGCATGAGCATTATGGAGGTGCGCAGCAAGGCCCGCCGCCTCCAGTCGCGCGTGGGCATCGACCTGGTGATCATCGACTACCTCCAGCTGATGCAGGGGCGCGGCAAGGAAAACCGCGTGCAGGAGGTCAGCGAGATCTCGCGCGGGCTCAAGGCGCTGGCCCGCGAGCTAAACGTGCCCGTGCTGGCGCTCTCGCAGCTCTCCCGCGCCGTCGAGGGCCGCACCAGCCACGTGCCGATGCTGTCGGACCTGCGCGAGTCGGGCTGCCTCACAGGCGAGAGCATGGTCTACCTGCCCGATGAGGGCATATCGCGCCGGATCGATGAGCTTGTCGGCCAGAGCGGATTCCGCGTGCTGGCACTCAATACCGAAACATGGAAGCTTGAGCCACGCCCTGTCACCAACGCATTCTGCACTGGCGTGAAGCCAGTCTACAAGCTCACCACAAGGCTTGGGCGATCCATCCGAGCAACCGGCAACCACAAATTCCTCACCATCCAGGGCTGGAAGCGGCTAGACGAGCTTGAGCAGGGACAGCGGCTGGCAATGCCAAACAGTATGTTGCAGGAACGCGCTATCGCGATTGGTGAGAACCAAGCCCAAAGCGACGTTTACTGGGATGAGATCATCAGCATCGAGCCAGATGGCGAGGAGGCGGTCTACGATCTGACCGTGGATGAGCTGCACAACTTTGTCGCAAACGATATCACGGTCCACAACTCCATTGAGCAAGATGCGGACATCGTGCTGTTCATCTACCGCGAGGAGCTGTACGAGCCGGAGACCGACAAGAAGGGCATCGCCGAGATCCACCTGGCCAAGCACCGCAACGGCCCGGTGGGCGTGGTGCCTATGCGCTTCGACGCCGCCACCACGCGCTTCTCCGATCTCTCGTACCGCACGCCCGAGGGCTACTAGCGCGGCCAGGGTCGCTGCGCTCTGTCCGCTGTCTTTTCGCATCTTGGCAGATTGGTGGCAAATCGACCGTTCTCTTTGCCCCTTAGGGGTCTTGGAGCCTTGGTGGTAAAAAAGCCGTAAGGCCCTGGTCGGCTGGCCTTTTCGGCGTATAATAGCAACAAACATCCGTTCGCCCTATGGACATGATCACGCTCGCGCCAACACAGACGAATAGCCCGACCCTGCCGCCCGAGCACCTGCTGCGCGCCACCGGCACCCTGCGCCTAGTGCTGGTGATCAACCTGGGCAGCTTCGTCGACCCCGCCGACGCCGACATGTTCCGCCACCTGCGCGGCTCCGAGTCCTTCGCCGCCGCCATCCGTGGGCTCCAGCCCCAGGCCCCCTTCCAGCTCGACGCCGAGCAGGCCGCCGTCGAGCGCACCGGCTACGACCTGCGGATCTTCCGCTCGCGCCTGATCTACAACCACTTCTTCCCCACCTACCGCGCGGGCTGGGATGCCGACATGCGCCAGCTGATGGCTAGCCAGGGCTGCGCCAACGTGGGCCGCTGGACGCGCTGGACGCCCCGACTGCGCCTCACGCGCAATGGCCTGGCCATGATCACGCTCGACCTGCCGCTGGAGGACATGCCGCTGATCGCCTGCACCGAGCAGCTGCTGGAGCTGCCCAGCCGCCCCGGCGACTGCGCCCCGCAGGACCAGTGGGCGCTGGGCATGCTGATGCTTGAGGCGTTTCTGCGCTCGATCGGGCGGCAGATCACGGTGGCCACCGGCGAGTACCGCGGCAAGATCCGCTTCACCGACGCCACCCAGTTCAAGCACACCGTGCGGCTCGACCGCTACGTGGTCTATACGCTGCGCAAGATCACCCGTGGCGACATCATCCTCACGCCCGAGCAGCTGAAGCGCGAGTACGCGCCCACCATCGCCACCTTCATGGAGGGCGTGATGATCGAGCGCGGCGGCGTGCGCAGCTACCCCAGCTACGGCGGCAGCCACGCCAGCGACCTGATGGCCAACGATGTCTCGACCTGGGATGACGAGCTGTGCCTGTTCACCGGCGAGAGCGCGCTGCTCTACGTGCCGCTGATCACCAGCAGCATGGCCTACCTGGGCGGGCCGCGCGGTCTGGATCTGGAGGCCTACCCGACCTACTGGAAGGGCATCATGCGCGGGATCGAGCACCTGATCGCCTTTCGCTCCGAGGCCCAGCAGATCGAGCGCCGCACCACCGACCTGCTAGTCAGCATCCCAGGGCTGACCCACAAGGTCACCGACGGCTACCTGAGCAAAAGCGACATCGCCCTGCTTGACCACCTAGCCACCAGCCTGTCCGACATCTTCGACGTGCTGCCCGAGCTGCGCAGCATGGCGATCTCGGCTAGCGCCTTCCGCGCCGACTATGTGCGCCACAAGTTCGAGCACCTGATCGGCAAGCTGGCGATCGAGGAGACCCTCGATCTGGTCAACACCAACGTCGAGCAGCTCAACTTTTTTCTCTCGTACTACAACGACATGCGGCTGCAGTGGCAGGGCCAGCGCACCAACGTGCTAGGCATCACGCTGGGCGTGATCGTCGGGTTCATGGCCATCTCCTCCTTTTTGGCCGACACCTTCAACGTGGTCGATGGCTTCGACAAACATCACAGCGTGATCATCACCATCGTCGTGGCGGTGGTGGGCCTGGGGCTGCTGGCAGCGGCCATCCGCATCGCGCGCAAGCGCTTCGAGCGCAAGCTGCACCGCCCCAGCCGCCCGCCCAGCCGATAGCGAGGCCGCCAGCCATGGCATTTACCGAGTTCACAACCGAGCACCTGGTGGGCCTGCCGCCCGAGCTGTTCACCGAGGTCATCCCGGCCATCACCCTGCCCAGCGAGCTGAAGGTGACGCTGCACATCTTCCACCGGCTCAGCCGCACCCGTGGCCCCACGCCGCGCCGCGTCAGCTGGGACGAGCTGCTGGCCGACCGCACCCTAAAGCGCAGCCTGCGGGCCATCTCGAAGCTGCGCCCGCCCGAGGATCTGCTGGCCGAGGGCGTGGAGGCCGCCGTGCGCCGCACCACCATCCTGCGCGTGGCCCTGCCGGATGAGGGCCGCGTGGCCAGCTGGTACGTGGTCAACACCACCGCCAACCGCACCTGGGCCGAGCAGGCCAGTGCGGCGGGCGCGGCCCTGGCCCCCAACCAGCCAGCCGAGGACGAGGGCACAAGCCTGATCGCGCTCTACGAGCAGAACATCGGCATCGTCACCCCCATGCTGCTCGACGAGCTACGCGAGGCGGAGGACCACTACCCCCGCCACTGGGTCGAAGACGCTATGCGCGAGGCGGTGCGCTCCAACGCGCGCTCGTGGCGCTATATCCGCAAGATTCTGGAGAGGTGGGCAACCAATGGACGACAACATGCGGCCGATCACGCCGAGCGACCTATCGATATTGAGAAATATACGAACGGCCAGTATGGCGACCTCTTCCGACGAGGAGGCGACACCAGCGCCGACTGACGTCTGCCCGATCTGCGGCGGCATCGGCTACTTCAAAGAGGCGGTGCCCTTCGGCCACCCCCACTTCGGCGTGCTCTTCCCATGCTCGTGCAAGATCGCCGAGAAGGAGCTGCGCGCCCACGCCGAGCTGGAGCGGATCAGCAACCTCGACGCCTTCCGCGACAAAACCTTCGAGACCTTCAACCCCGACATCCCTGGCATCAAGCTGGCCTACGAGCGCGCCCTGCGCTTCGCCCGCAAGCCGCAGGGCTGGCTCATCCTGTTCGGCAACTACGGCGTAGGCAAGACCCACCTGGCCGCATCGATCGCCAACGAGGCCCTGCGCCACCACACCAAGGTGCTGTTCGCGATCGTGCCCGACCTGCTCGACCACCTGCGATCTACCTTCGGCCCCTCCAGCGAGTCGGCCTACGACCAGCGCTTCGAGCAGATCCGCGACGCCGCGCTGCTGGTGCTGGATGACCTGGGCACCGAGAGCACCACGCCCTGGGCCAAGGAGAAGCTCTTCCAGATCATCAACCACCGCTACAACTACGCGCTGCCCACCGTGATCACATCCAACCGCAAGCCCGAGGACATCGACCCGCGCATCTTCTCGCGCATGGCCGATAGGCCGCTCAGCCAGGACATCATCCTGATCGACGCGGGCGACTACCGCCGCCTGACGATCGAGCAGCGTGTGCAGCGCAAGCCCTACGCGCCCTACCGACGCCGCTACTAGCGCCTCGCCGGGCCATCCCAGGCCCGCCCCGCATACGCCTGGGATGGCCGCGCCGCGACCCCGCGTAAAATACCAAGAGCTTGCAACCTTCCTGCAATGCGCTGGCTTCCGAATATGTGCTATCATATGCACAACACGCCGCCAGACGTGGATTCCTTGCATGTAGTGAACATTGCAGTCATCGTTACGCCAGTATTGGGAGGCGCTCAATGGCAGGCAACCGAGCCCTGTATGACCGCGCGATGGAGCAGAGCCGCGAGGCGGCGCGACAAGCACAGTGGGAAGACGCGCTGAAACAAGCTGTTCGCGCTCTGCAGGAGTTTCCGCAGGATCTAGACGCGCGATCGGCAGTGGCAGTTGCGCTGTTCAACACCAATAAATACTCGCAGGCCCTCCAGATCTTCGAGGAGCTGCGCGCCGCCGACGCCAACAACCCCTTCTTCCTAGAATATATCGCCCGCGTCAACGAGCAGATGGGCAACATCGTCCCTGCGGTGGCGGCCTACACCCAGCTGGTCGACCTCCAGCTTAGCCGCCGCCTGACAATGAAGGCGATCGAGGCCCTGCACGATGTGCTGCGGCTCCGCCCCGGCGCGGATGACCAGCGGCTGCGGCTGGCCAAGATGCTGCAGGATGCGGGCAACACATCCGACGCGGCCAACGAGTACATGGCGCTGGCCAAGAGCCATCAGGACCACGGCCAGCTGCAAGAGGCCGAGCGCTACGCCGACGAGGCCCTGCGGCTCAGCCCCAGCAGCCGCGAGATCAAAGAGTACATGGCCTCGCTCCACAGCGCCATCGAGTCGGCGGCCTCGGCCTCGTTCGACAGCGCGCCCGCGCCCGGCCAGCGCCGCCCCACCGGCGGCCTAGGCACCGGCGGCCTGGGCGCGCTGGGCGGCTCGGGGGCCACCGGCAGCCTGCGCGGCCAGCAGTTCACCATCGAGAAGATCGTGGCCCAAGCCCAGGAGCTGCAGGAGCGCGGCGACAACAGCGGCGCGATCGAGCAGTACGAGCGCGCCGCCAAGCTGGGGGCCGACCGCCCCGATGTCTACTATAGCCTCGGCCTGCTCTACCAAGAGCGCGGCGACCACCAGCCCGCCGTCGAGATGCTGCAGAAGGCATCCGCCGACAGCGAGTACGCGCTCTCGGCCCACTATTCGCTTGGCACATCCTACGAGGCCCTCGGCCAGCTGCCCAAGGCCGCCCAGGAGTACGAGCAGACCATCCGCCTGGTCGACCTCCAGTCGATCGGTAAGGCCGAGTCCGAAGACCTCATCCAGATGTATGAGAGCGCGGCCAACATCTACATCCAGATCAACGACATCGCCCGCGCCGCCTCGCTCTACTCGACCCTCGCCAACTTCCTCGGCTCCAAGCGCTGGGGCCGCGAGCGCGCCGAGGACTTCCGCCGCAAGGCCAAAGAGCTGACCGAGCGCAACATGTTCGCCAAGCTGCGCACGCTGGGCACCGGCGCGCTGGTCGCCCCCGATCCCGCCGCGCCGCCGCCCGCCGCCCCGCCAGCCAGCGAGCCGATGCCCGAGACATGGGGCAAGATCCGGCCTATCACCGACTTCCTGCGCCCTGACCGCACCCCTGCGCCCAGCAGCGGCGACGATCTGTTCGCATCCACCCCCGCCGCACCAGCAGCGCCCGCCGACCCGCTCGGCGATCTGGCCAGCCTGCCCGCGCCGATCAAGCCAGACTTCAAGCCGCTCGCCCCGCTCGACACCGCCGGGCTGGATGATGTGGCCGAGAAATATGTGGCCGCCAGCGAGAAGTACATCGAGCAGAACCTCATGCTGGCCGCCATCGATGCCTGCATGGAGGTCATCCGGCTTGAGCCAAACTACCTAGCCATCCACCTGCGCCTAGGCGAGATCTACGAGCGCGAGGGCAAACCCGAGGAGGCGCTGACTAAATACCAGCTGCTGATCGATACCTACATGGCCCGCAGCGAGCCGCGCCGCGCAATCGATGTCTACTACCGCCTGATCGACCTCTCGCCCGACACGATCAACGCCCGCGCCCGCCTCGCCGAGCTGCTCAAGAACGACACCCGCGTCGACGAGGCCGCCGAGCAGCTGGCCCAGGTGGCCAGCGCCTACTTCCGCATGGGCCAGACCAACAAGGCCCTTGAGGAGTACCGCCGCGGCCTGCAGTGGGCACCCAACAGCGCGCCGCTGCACGGGCAGTACGGCCAGGCCCTGCTCAAGCTTGAGCGCTACGAGGCCGCCCTCGACGAGTTCCGCCGCGCTCTTGAGCTCGACCAGACCAACGTCGTGGGCATCGCCCGCGTCAACGCCGCGCTGGCCCTGATGGGCGACCAGCCCGCCGCCGTCTGGCAATCGCTGGCCACCCTGCTCGATCGGCTCAAGGGCCTGCAGCACGGCGCGGCCCTGGCCGATGTGCAGGCCGAGTACCGAAGCACCCTGCTGGTGCAGGATGTCGCCATCTTGCACTACATCCTCGGCATCATCCAGCAGGCGGCTAGCCAGCACCCCTCGGCGCTGCTCGAGTTCGAGCAGGCCATCGACCTGCTGCAGTCCGACGAGGATCCGATGCTGCCGCTCACCCTGGTTCACCAGGCCCTGGCCGACAGCTATATCGCCCTCGGCCAGGCCGACGACGCGCTGGAGCAGCTGAAGCGCGGCCAGGCGGTGGCATCGGCCAACCCGCCCAGCCCCGAGTTCGCCCGCTACCCCTTCGCCACACCGCTCTCGCAGGGCGATATCGTGCGCCGCATGGCCGAGGCGTTCGCCGCCTCGGGCGATCTCGAAGGTGCCGAGCGGGCGCTTCAGGAGGCCAAGCAGCACCTGCCCTACGACCGCACAATCTACACCAAGCTGGCCGATATCTACTTCCGCCAGGGTAAGCTGAACGAGGCGATCACCCAGCTTGAAGAGCTGGCCACGCACTACGAGCGCCAGCAGGATCTCGATAAGGCCATCGAGTCGCTAGAGTACGGCCTGCAGATCGCCCCGAACAATATACCGGTCGGCCTACACTGGGCGCAGCTCAACATCCGGCGCGGCTACCTCGACAAGGGTATCGAGGGCCTCACCAAGGTGGCCGAGCAGCAGCGCAAGGCCGGCCAGATCAAGGATGCCGTGGCCAGCCTGCAGCAGGTGGCCGATGTGCACTGGACGCTCGGCCAGCACGACAAGGCCCGCGAGGTCTACGACAAGATCGTAAAGATCGCGCCAAACGATGTCGAGGCCCGCCAGTGGCTCTCGTTTATGTATACCCTGGCTGGCCGCACAACCGACGCGATCGGGGAAAAGAAGCAGATCGTGCGGCTCTTCCTGCAGCAGCGCGACTACGACAACGCGATCGCCGAGCTGCACCAGATCATCGGCATCAACCAGAACGATGTCGAGGCCTACTTCCAGCTGGGCGATGTGCTGATGCGCCGCGAGGAGTACGAGCAGGCCGTGCGCATCTACTCGCGCCTCTCGAAGATGCCCGACGTGGAGGCCGAGCGTGTCGAGGCACTCCAGTCGGCGGCCAAACGTATGCTCGACCAGCAGCAGATGCGCGCCAAATAGCCCGGTAGCGGCTGCAAACCTGGTGGGCTTCCGCCTAGATCTTTTCATGACAGCCTGCTGTCGCCTCACCGAGAGGAGGCAGCAGGCTGCCTTACCATAGTGCTAAATCTCATGGATAGTATCACCGAGGTCATACGACGCATAAATTCCTCTATTGATTTTTTCGCCCTCCTCGATATTGCCACCGTCGCGCTCATCTTCTACTGGCTCTTCGGGGTCATCCGCGGCACCCGCGCCGTACAGCTGCTGCGCGGATTCGGCATCCTGCTGGCGCTCTCGTTCCTGCTGAGCTCGGTGCTGCGCCTCCAGACCCTCGACTGGCTGATCGAGCGCGTCATCCAGCCCGCGCTGTTTGTCGCCATACCCGTGATCTTCCAGCCCGAGCTGCGCCGCGCCCTTGAGAAGCTGGGTGGCACCAACGACCTCTTCGCTCGCCCATTCTCGCGCACCAACCACTCCGAGAGCCTTGAGACTATCAACGGCATCGCCCGCGCCGCCCAGCAGCTCTCGCAGCAAGGCGTCGGCGCACTGATGGTGATCGAGCGCGAGACCGGGCTGCAAGAATACGCCGACCGCGGCGTCACGCTCGACTCGCGGCTGGCGGTGCCGCTGCTGCTCAACATCTTCTACCCCAACTCGCCGCTGCACGACATGGCCGTAATCATCCGGGGCAACCGCATCCTGGCCGCCAACGTGGTGCTGCCGCTCTCCGAAGATGTGGTCGGCCAGCGCCGCTATGGCACCCGCCACCGCGCTGCCAAGGGCATCACCGAGCAGTCCGACGCCATCGCCGTGGTTGTCTCCGAGGAGACCGGGGCAATATCGCTGGTGAACGATGGGCGCATGGTCAGCTACCTCAACGAGGCGCGGCTCAAGAGCCTGCTCGCGGGGCTGTTGAAAGTACCCCTTGAGGAGGCGGCAAAATGATGCACTGGCTACGCAGCACCGGCCTGCGCCTGATCCTCTCGATCGGGCTGGCCTTCGCGCTCTGGGTCTATGTCTCGTTCCGCGAAAATCCCAGCGACACTGCCGTCTACCAAGATGTGCCTGTCAAAATAGACAACCTTGGCCCCAGCCTGATCACCGTAGACCGAAATGGCCTGCCGACCGCCAACCAGGCCACCATCACGGTCAGCGCCGAAGGCCCTCAGAATCTGCTGCAGAGCCTACGGCAGAGCGATGTGCACGCCTTCGCCGATGTCACCAACCTAGGCGCAGGCGACCACCAGGTGCCGATCAACGTATCGACCACCCGCGACGGGCTCTCGCGCATCCTGTTCAAAGCCGACCCAAGCCTCATCCCCATCCGCATCGAGCAGGTGATCACCAAGACGGTTCCGCTCACCGTGGAGGTGGAAGGCAACGTGCCCTTCAGCTTCGAGCAGCGCGAGCCGGAGCTGTCCAGCGCCGGAAAGCGGATCGAGCGCATCACCGTCAGCGGGCCAGAAAATCGGATCGAGCGCATTGCTACCGCGCAGATCAGTGCCAATGTGAATCAGCTCACCGCCAACTACAACTCGCCGCGCCCCATCGAGCCGGTGGATGAGAACGGCAATGTTATCACCGGCGTGACCATCACGCCAGCCTCGGTCGATGTGCTCATCCCGATCGTCTCAAGCGTGGGCATCAAGCGCGTGCCGATCATCCCGATGGTAGAAGGCAGCCCGGCCAGCGGCCAGCTGGTCAGCTCGATCGCGGTCACGCCCGAGTTCGTGACGCTCACCGGCAGCTCTGGCTCGCTCGACGCTGTGCAGAGCATCGCCACCGAGCCAGTGCCCATCGCAGGGGGCAGCGGCACCATCTCGCGCACCGTGAAGCTCCAGCCGCCCGCCGGGGTCACGCTGCTCGCCAGCGAGCCATCCAGCGTCGAGGTGGTGATCAACACCGAGCCGATCGCCCAGGCATTTAGCACCACCCTGCCTGCCGAGGTGGTCGCCATTAACGTTGGGCAGGGTCTTACGGTCAGTATAAGCCCCAACATTGTGCAGCTGCGCCTAAGCGGCGATACCAGCACGATCAGCACGCTCAACACCCGCCAGATCCAGGGCACGGTCGACATGTCGGGCAGTGGGCCAGGCGTCTATACGCTCACACCCAGCTTTAGCCTGCCCGAGGGCATCACGCTCAGCGGGCTGCCGCGCGTCACCGTCACCCTGCGGCAAGAGCCGACGGCCACCAGCACGCCCGCGCCACCCACAGGTACGCCCGTGCCAGACACCACTGCCGAACCACCCACCAGCACGCCCGCGCCTGCCACCACCGCCGAGCCGCCCACCAGCGCGCCTGCCGAGCCGCCCACCAGCGCGCCCGCCGAGACCACCCAGGCCCAGCAGGAAGCGCCTGCGGCGACCGCCGAGCCGACCAGCACGCCCTAGCGCCACAGGTGGCCTATGGTACAATACGCCAATCGAGACAAATGGAGAAAAACCATGCCGCTGACAAAAGAGGATGTCGCGCACGTTGCGCATCTTGCCCGCCTCAAGCTTTCCGACAGCGAGCTTGAGACCATGCAGCACCAGCTCTCAAATATTCTCAGCTATATCGACAAGCTCAGCGAGGTGGATGTCGAGGGCGTCCCCCTCACCGCGCAGGTGACCGATCTGGTGAACGTCATGCGCGATGACACCATCCGCCCATCCATGCCGGTCGACGAGGCGCTTGCCAATGCGCCGCGCCAGAGCCAGAACATGTTCCGTGTCAAGGCCATCTTCGACGAAAACAATAGCTAGCGCGCCCAAGTGCGCCATGCCATCGGGTATGGCGCACCTCCTCATTTCCCTGCAACAAACCACACGCCCCAATCGTACCAACATAACAGAGCTATTGAACAGCTGCGCAAGCACGGCGCATATCAGGTATAGACAGAGAGGGGCTTTCTCATGAACGGCTCGAATGGCAATAACTACAGGTATCAGAGCGGCACGCGCACACCTTTTGGCATCAAGCCGCTCTACCTCTACATCGGCATCGGCATCCTGGCGCTCATCGCCCTGTGGTTCATCGGCAGCCTGCTCACCGCAGGGCTGAACGCCTACTTTGCGCTGGCCGCAGGCGTGCTGCTGGTGCTGGGCAACCTGCGCGACGTGATCGCTAACCCCTACCCCCAGCGCTCGAACACCGCGCTGCTCAATACCCTGGTGGGCGCGGGCCTGATCATGTTCTTTGTGGGCAGCGCCTTCGGTGCGATCTGGTTCGTTCCCGCCGTGCTGCTGCTGCTCGCATCGGCCCCGCTCATCTTGGGGCGATCCGATGTGTACGCCACCTACATCCTAGCGGCGCGCAACACCGCCGACAGCGTCCGCCGCGTGATCACCAACGTCACCATTCGCCCGTAAGCTGCTGGGCCAGCGGCGCAAAAAACCGGCACCGAGCCTTGTGCTCGGTGCCGGTTTCGTATTCGGAAGGGAAGCTAGGCCGCGTTGGTCTGCATCCGGCGGGCCAGCGACTGGATGCCGCGGTGCTGCAGCGCCTTGACCGAGCCCTCGGTGCGGCCTAGGCGCTCGGCAACCTCTTGCACCGACATGTCGGACATAAAGCGCAGCAGGATGACCTCGCGCTGGTCGTCGGTGAGATCGGCCAGGGTGCGGCGCAGCTCCTCGTGCTCTAGCCGCGCGCTGACCGCCTGCTCGGGGCCTTCGCAGCTGCCCTCCCAGTTCTCTAGAGGCACCTGGTGGCGCTTCCGGCGGCGGCGGATGATGTCGACGGTGCGGTCGTGGGCGATCCGGTAGAGCCACGCCGAGATCGGCCAGCCGCGATCTTCATAGCGATCCAGCCCTTCAAACATACGAAGGAATACCTCGGCCTGAAGATCCTCGGCCAGCTCGACCTCGCCAACGCGGAAATAGATGTAGCGATAGATCGCCGATGCGTAGCGCTCGTAGATCTGGGCAAACGCACCATGATCGCCTGCTTTGGCGCGCACCACGAGCTCTGCATCTGTGGTAGTAGTGGGCTGCATAATCACTTCCTAGAACGTGCGAGGTGGGGCTAGTCAGCCGCCAGTCCGAGTACGTGGAAGGAGTATAGCGAGCGCACGCTACCCACCTGTAACCAGCGCCGCATGGGGTCTCCATGGGCTATACACCGTGCGAGGCGACGACATGGATGCACTGCCCTGTCAAATATGATGATAGAATAGAGCGATAATCCGACTCATCGCAGGGAGATTTCCTTGAATAACTGGCTCAACACCCCAAGCAATGCGACCCTCAACAGCCGCCAGAGCGACCTGCCAGATCTGGCGCTGGCCTGGGCTGGCACCACGCTGGCCTTCTCGCTCTCAAGCATCGGGGGAAACCTCAGCTTGGTTATGACCCCAGTGTTTCTGAGCATCCTCGCCATCGCATCAGTGGTGTGCGGGCTTGGGTTTGTGCTGCACGAGCTGGCCCACCGCGTGGTGGCACGCAGCTACGGCGCCGAGGCCCACTTCATCGCCGACAAGCGCATGCTGGGCCTGTCGCTGCTGATCGCGCTGGCCGGAGCGTTTCTGGCCGCACCTGGGGCGGTATGGTACCGCGGCATGCTCTCGAAGGCGCAAAATGGCAAGATCGCACTGGCTGGGCCAGTGTCCAACTTCGTGCTCTCGCTGATCTTCTTCCTGACAATCTCTGTGCTCCTGCTCTCGGGGCAACTGGCCAACACGCCCGACTGGCTGCAGCGGCTCTGCTACATGGGCTTTACGCTGAATGCCTGGCTGGGCCTGTTCAACATGATCCCAGCTGGCCCCTTCGATGGCGCAAAGGTGTTTGCCTGGAACAAGATCGTGTTTGCGGTGACGATAGCCGTGGGGCTTGTGCTGGTCTTTGTGCTGCAGAACGAAACCGTGCTCAGCACCCTCTACGCCCTGGCCAGCGGCCTGCTGCGCTAGCTGGCAGCGTTGCAGCTTGCCCGCCTGATGTTGCCCTTCGTCTACACAACACCTGGCCAAAATTAGGTACAATAGGCCAAGGTCGTTTTAACATGGAGTATTGAGCTATGCGAACCCCGCTTATCGCTGGGAACTGGAAAATGCACAAGACCGTGGCCGAGGGCGTCGAGCTGGTCGAGGCCCTGCTGCGCGAGCTGCCTGATACGTCGGACCGCGAGGTGCTGGTGTGCCCGCCCTACACCGCGCTCTACGCCCTCAACCCGCTGCTCCAGAACACGCCCATCCGCCTGGGGGCGCAGGATGTGTTCTATGAGGAGCAGGGCGCCTATACCGCCGCCATCGCACCCGCCATGCTGAAGGAGCTTGGCTGCAGCTACACGATCGTGGGCCACAGCGAGCGCCGCCAGATCTTCGGCGACACCGATGCGATCATCCAGAAGAAGGTGGTCGCGGCGCTGAAGCACGGCATCCGCCCGGTGCTGTGCGTGGGCGAGACCAAGCCCGAGCGCGACAGCGGCCGCGCCGAGGATGTGGTGCTAGGCCAGCTGAAGGCCGGCCTGGCCGGGCTGACCGCCGAGGGCCTGCGCGAGGTGGTGATCGCCTATGAGCCGGTGTGGGCCATCGGCACCGGCGACACCGCCAGCAGCGCCGATGCTCAGGCGATGCACGCGGCTATCCGCAAGACCCTAGTGGAGATCGCGGGCGCCGAGCTGGCCGAGGAGATCCGCATCCTCTACGGCGGCAGCGTGAAGCCCGACAACATCGACGAACTGATGGCCCAGCAGGACATCGATGGCGCGCTGGTAGGCGGCGCGGCGCTGAGCGCCAGCAGCTTCCTGCGGATCATCGGCTACCGCTAGGCTCGATTGACTGACATACAGAAAGAAGATGGCGCGCAGCAACGCTGCGCGCCATCTTCTTTGCAAAATCGGCCATATTCAACGTTCAAAGATGTAGGAGCGGTGTGCCGATCGTTGTTGCAGTCAAGCAGCGCAGCACCTTGATCGGTACTGGCTTGGCAAGGTAGTGATCGACCTGCAGATCCTGCGCTGCCTCCATCAGCTCGGGCGAGCTGTAGGCCGTCATCATGATGATGTGCGAGCTGATGCCATGCTGGCGGAGGGCGGTCACTAGCTCAAGACCATTCATAGAGAGCATATGGTAGTCGGTGATGATCAGATCGGGGAGCTGCTCAAGCGCGTGGGCAAGCGCCTCTGGCCCGCTCGATACTGTCTTGATCGACCACTTGTCCGGCGAGAAGAGCGCCTGCTCAAGCATAAAACGCTGGTTGGCTTCATCATCGACAATCAGGATAGTGTATTCGGGCATTGATCACCACCACAAGAGCTAGAACGTCGGTTGTGTCGTGTTATATATAATACCGAGAGACGATCCCAGTGTGCTACACAACATATGATCGGATTGATCACGTAGCTGTGATTCTTTAGTATGGGACACAAAGTATTGCGATCGCCCGCTTGGGCCACGCGAATCGAGCGCACTACACACCTGGGGGAAGGGTGATCCTAGCGGGCCAATCAAGCCGCCGACCATCCGCTACGCCAGAAGGTTAGGATAGAACATAGCTGTGATCACGTTGACAATATCACATTTTTGCTTTTTTCTCTAGTCCTATTTCTATCTATTCACCGCCGACCCTACCTCTCTCCTACCACGTACCTAACGCAATATCGTGACAAAGGTTGAAGCCTAATCGGCAAAAGCCTGCCAGCACCCGCAAAAACGCTTACTGCCGAACAGCTGAAAAACAGGCGCTTGGAGAACTACCGCAAACCTATGGTTTTGTGGTACCATGCAGAGAATCATAGCCGCAGAGCAAAACACTACGTGATGAATCTGTCATTGATACTACTATTGTTCTGTGCTATGAAAGAAGACAAATGATCGCCCCAAATCGTTGTTACGTGGATCTACAGGCGATGATGGCCAAAAAGTGAGGAATACGATGAGCCAAGTCTCGGATCTTCTCGATCACGAGCTTCCCGAAGAAGAATTCAGCGCAGTGGAACGTGAGCTACCGCTCGTCGTCCTTGGCGAGATGGTGATCATGCCGCACATGACCGTGCCACTTCAGGTCGGTCAGGGCAAGTCGTTCCGCGCGATGGAGCAGGCATGGGGCGAGGATCAGGAAGTACTGCTCATCTTCGTCTCGGAAGATGAAATTGAAGGCTATAAAACTGGCCAGCCCCAGCAGCTTCCGCCTGTCGGCGTGATGGCGCGGCTCGGCGAGTTCGTCAAGCTGCCCGATGGGACGGTGCGGATCATCCTAGAAGGGCAGACCCGCGCCGCCACCGGCGATATCGTGCAGAGCGAGCCGTTCTACCGCGTCAAGTGCACCCCCGTCAACGATGAAGACGTGGTCGGGATGGAGGTCGAGGCGCTGATCGACACGGTCAAGCAGCAGATCGACGAGGTGGTAGATTATATGGGCGAGGTGCCGCAAGACGCGGTGGCCTTTGTCCACCGGATCGACAAGCCCGGCCACCTGGCCGATATTGTCACCTATGCGCCCGCGTTCACCTTCACCGAGCGGCTAGAGATCCTCAACGAGCTGGATGCGGTGGAGCGCCTGCGCAAGACCTACCTGCTGCTGGCACGCCAGCTGGAGCTGCTGAAGCTGCGCCAGAAGATCCAGCAGGATACCAAAGAGGTGCTCGACCAGAGCCAGCGCGAGTACTTCCTGCGCGAGCAGATGCGTGTCATCCGCCGCGAGCTGGGCGAGGATGACGAGTCGGACGATCCGGTGGATGAGCTGCGCCGCAAGATCAGCGAGCTCAAGGCCCCTGACTATGTCAAAGACCAGGCCACCCACGAGCTGAAGCGGCTGGCCCAGCAGGGCATGAACAGCCCCGAGTCCAGCGTCATCCGCACCTACCTCGACTGGATCTTGAACCTGCCTTGGGCCGACGAAGAGCTGCCCGAGATCAGTATCAGCGAGGCCCAGCGCGTGCTGGATGAGGACCACTACGGCCTCGAGAAGGTCAAGGAGCGCATCCTCGAATACCTGGCCGTGCGCAAGCTGGCCGGCAACAAGATGCGCAGCCCGATCCTCTGCTTTGTGGGGCCGCCCGGTGTGGGTAAGACCAGCCTGGGCCGCTCGATCGCCAAATCGCTGGGGCGGCAGTTTGTGCGCACCAGCCTCGGCGGCATCCGCGACGAGGCCGAGATCCGCGGGCACCGCCGCACCTACATCGGCGCGATGCCGGGCCGGATCATCCAGGGCATGAAGACGGCCAAATCGCGCTACCCACTCTACATCATGGACGAGATCGACAAAGTCGGACAGGATTTCCGCGGCGACCCGACATCGGCGCTGCTGGAGGTGCTGGACCCCGAGCAGAACAACGCGTTTTCGGACCACTACCTGGAGATCCCCTACGATCTCTCGCAGGTGGTGTTTATCGCCACCGCCAACCAGCTTGAGCCGATCCCTGGGCCGCTCCGCGACCGCATGGAGGTGATCGAGATCGGCGGCTACACCGAGGACGAGAAGCTGGGCATCGCGCAGGGCTTCCTGGTGCCCAAGCAGCGCGAGTTCCACGGCCTGACCGAGGAGCAGCTGACGCTGACCGACGGGGCGATGCTCAAGCTCATCCGCGAGTACACCCGCGAGGCAGGCGTGCGCAGCCTAGAGCGCGAGGTGGCCAGCCTGTGCCGCAAAATCGCACGCAAGGTGGCCGCAGCCATCGATGCGGGCGAAGAAGTGACACCATTTGTGGTCGATGCCGACGGCATTGCCACCTACCTGGGGCCAGAGCGCTTCTCTTATGGCTTGGCCGAAGAGCAGGACGAGATCGGCGTCGCCACCGGCGTCTCGTGGTCGCCTGCAGGTGGCGATGTGCTGTCGATCGAGGTGCTGCCGGTGCGCGGCAAGGGCGGCATGCAGCTGACTGGGCAGCTCGGCGATGTGATGAAGGAGTCGGCGCAGACCGCGATGAGCTACGCGCGGTTCCGCGCGTCGGATCTGGGCGTGGACCCGAACTACTTCGACGAGCACAACATCCACATCCACGTGCCCGAGGGCGCGGTGCCAAAGGATGGCCCCTCGGCAGGCATCACGCTCACCACCGCGCTGATCAGCGCGATGACGGGCAAACCGGTGCGGCGCGACGTGGCGATGACAGGTGAGGTCACGCTGCGCGGCAAGGTGCTGCCGATCGGCGGCCTGAAGGAGAAGACGCTGGCCGCACACCGCGCCGGTATCCGCACCTTCATCCTGCCCAAGGACAATGTCAAGGATATCGTGGATCTGCCGAAGAAAGTACGCGAAGATCTGCAGCTGATCCCGGTCTCATCTATGGATGAGGTGCTGAAGATCGCGCTGACACAGGCTGCTCAGCCGCCAGCGCAGCCAGCTGCCTAGGTGTAAGCAGCAAAGCCCCCTGAGCTACAGCGCGAGAAAGCGCCTACAGCTCAGGGGGCTTCGTATATACCCTCGGTTTGGCACCGTGCCGCAGGTGCGCTATCATAACCCCATGAAAATTATATCTACCACCCTCATCGTGCTGTGCTGCACGATTCTCGCGGGCTGCTCCAGCACAACGCGATCAACCCCTACCGTGGCGCCCACCACGGTGCCAACCATCGCCGAGGCACTACTGGCCCCGGAAAAAGGACCGCTGGCCACCGCAACCCCCAGGCTGCAGGTCGTGCCGAGCCAGCCCACCGCCATCCCAGGCAGCACGCCGAGCCCAGCCACCAGCGCCTTCGTGTATCTCTGGCCAGCATACCTGCCAGATGGCATGTATGTCTCGCCAAGCGAGTCGCGGGTGCCGCATGCGAACGAGATGGGAAGCACATCTACTGGCTTCTATATCGTTACGTTCAATAGCGACACGCGCAAGATCATCGTGGGAGGCGGGGCAACAGATAGCCTGGTACTAAACGGCGAGAGCCGCTCGGTGGAGTATGATGGCGAGATGGCCACATTGACCACAGATGGAGAGCAGCGGGAATTTGTATTTATCAAAAATAAGGTCAAGTACTTTATCTACAGCCGTAATATCAGCGAGCAGGAGCTGATCCTCGTGGCAGAATCGATGGTTCCCAACGAGCTAACTGCAATTCAAAACATCGTCGCAGGGAAGGAGCAATAGCACGCGCTAGCCGCAGCGGGGGCAGTCGTCGCCCGAATGCGGGCCGTGCTCTGGGCAGTCGTCGTTCGCGCAGATAATGGGGCTTTGCTTGTGCATTGTGGTAGCTCCTTGGTGTAGTGTTGCCAAGCCATATCGTGGTGTGCGCTAGCCGCAACGGGGGCAGTCGCCGCCCGAGTGCGGGCCGTGCTCCGGGCAGTCGCCACCGTTGCCGTGTGCATAGATGGTCACGTTTTTCATAGTGCTGCGCTCCTTGCTGTGTAGGCGTTGCCGTGCGGTTTCAATGAGCACAGCTTAGCAGCATGCCCCTTCGGCGCGGCATCGGAGCAACTACGGCAAAACTTCGGCCCTCATTTCTGGCTTGCGAGCGGCATATCCGAGAGCAGCAGATAGGCACAGCGGGTCTGCGCATCTTCATACAAAAGCGCGGCGAGAAGATCGATGGATCTTCTCGCCGCGCTTTTGCTGTATACACCTGAAAGAGACGCTGAGGATCACTCGCCCAGGCGTACCGGAGCCGGAACAATCAGCCCCGCGCGGCTCAGGATGACCGCGCCCAGGCCAGGGGAGGCGATCGCATAGAACAGCAGCAGCCCACCCAGCGGGTTCAGCGCGCAGACCACGGCGACCAGCACGGCCACCCCCGCGAGGGCAGCAATAGCGCCACGGTGTGGCACTGGCGCTGGCCGGAGCGCATCGCCCAGCGCCAGCGATAGCGAGCGCGCCATGGCGGCAAGGCCATACACATACGGTGCATTAATACCCACCAGCAGCACCAGCAGCAGCGGCAGGCCGACCACCGACGCGGCCAACAGCCCGACCAGCGGGAGCGAGATAGCGGCAACCGCCACCGTGCTCAGCGCGCCCACCACAATCGCGCGCTGCGGCACGGCCTGAAGCATCAGGGCTGTGGCAAAGGTGCGATTCGGCCAGATAGCGCTGCCCGCCAGCACAAAGGCCAGCACAAACAAGCCTGCCATCAGACCGAGGATGACCCGGCCCGCCAGCGCCGATGAGGATGCGGGTGTACCGCCGGAGGGGACGATCACGCCCATCATGCTTGAGAGCGCCACATTCTCATTGGCGTTGCCGATGGTGGCGCGGGCCACCTGGGCCTGCGCGGCGCGATCGATGCCGCCGCCGATCGACATCACGCTGCCGTCAATGCTGGCGGTTGCCGCGATGTACACATGGCCCGTATAGCTCACCACATCGCCCGATACATGGCCGTTCACCATGATATCTCCACTCCAACTGGTGACATCACCCTCGACATCGCCATCCACCACGATCGGCTGTGCGATCGTGGCCACATCGCCCACGGCGTGCTCGCCGGGCGGCACGCGGTAGGTATCGCCGCCCCCGGCCAGCGCCGACGCGGGAAGGATAACAAACACCAGCGCCAGCAATATCCACGCGTACCAGCGGGTACAGATCGTTTGAAAAATACCCATTACAGCACCTCCGGATCATAGCGCGACTGTAGGCGATGGACGATCTGCCAGACTGCGAGGAGGCTGGCAATAGTCACGAGCAGCGCGCCTACGAGAAACGATACCTGTGTCGCCCGGATCGTATTCCAGAGCGGCTTCGCCGCCAGCTGGATACTGAGCAGCACAGCGCTTGGCCCAGTGCGGCCATCGCCAAAGGCGAAGGCTAGCTGCGGGCCATTGCCCACCACGCCCCAGATATTAAACGCCGCCACGGCAAGGAGCAGCGTGCCCAGCATGCCGAGCACGATAGTGCGCCGCCGCCGCTGCGCTGCGCTGCGCTGTGCCGCAGCGGCGGGTGGTACGGGCGGAAGCTTGCCCAGCGTGCGCGAAACAAGATCAGAAGTGAGTTGATCGGCATCAGCGAGATCAGCGGCAGGATCAAGGAGCCCTTTCAGCGCCGGATCGGTTAGGGTGTCATCGACATCTAGGAGGTTATCTCGGTATCCCATAAACTTGATCTCTCAGAGCCGAGAAATTCGGCGAGCATATTCCGGGCGCGGTGAAGCCGGGTCTTGATCGTGCTTTCGGGCAGGCCGGTGATCTGGCCGATCTCGTCGTACGAAAGCTCATTCATATAGCGAAGCACCGCAACAAGGCGGTAGGTATCGGGCAGGCGCTGCAGCGCGCCCCGCACCAGCGCGCGCTGCTCGGTTTCAAGCGCGGTGCGCTCTGGGCCAGCGCGCTCGCTGGGCAGCCAGTAGGCTACGTCGTCGAGCGTCATCCAGTTGTAGTGCCTGCGGCGCAGCCGATCGATACAGTAGTTCGACGCGAT
Organism: Chloroflexia bacterium SDU3-3; assembly: GCA_009268125.1. Lineage (NCBI taxonomy): Bacteria > Bacillati > Chloroflexota > Chloroflexia > Chloroflexia bacterium SDU3-3. Next base: position 152,144 of record WBOU01000010.1, read on the forward strand.
TGACAGCAGCCATGTGGAAAGTTTCCTCGATCGGTCAAACGCACTAAGGTGCGAGTATGCCCGCAGGAAGATCTCCTGCGTGGCGTCCTCAGCATCTTGGGGGTTGCCGAGCATCCGGTAGGAAAGCCCGTAGACAGCCCCTGTGTAGCGCTGCATCAACATGCCGAACGCCTGCTTCTGGCCCCCGAGGGCTTGTTGTATCCATTCAAGCTCTTCGGCTTGTGGATCCATGCTCCACCTTTTGTTCTACTGGGATGTACGCTGCGGACTGAAAAAGGTTTCAGATTCGTTAGCGCCACCAAATGACAAATCTATGATACCGCAAAAAGCAAAAATCTCCGATACCTTTTAAACCATATATACCGCAAGAACTCATCAGTATATCATTAAATGTTAGGCTTTTGCCTATCTGTCATTTGATTTTACACCTACAGTCTGGTCTACACTGAGCCTATTTTTCACAATATAGACACAAACAATTGCAATAGACCTCTTTTTGGCTTATACTGTGAGGAAGGTATCACAAGATTGGTAAGAACTACAGCTTGCAGAACTATAGGGCATCGTGTACCATGCGCGCGGTGGACCGGGGAACCTAAAGCTCCGGTAACGGCGTATCAACCAGGACGTCGAACCGCGCCGTTTATGCGGGTGATAACCCGAGGAGATGTTTCAGTGGCAGTAGCGTTCGATCGCGGCGCGATCCGCGCCGCCCTCGCAATGGCTGATCCCGCAATAAGTTCGTATCTCGATCTTGCAACTGGTACCGTAGTGACCATCAACGAGTCGGACTCCAGCGCTGCGATGGAAGAAATACGCAACAAGGTTATGGATGGGTATGGTGATCAGTATCGCTATATCCCCGGGGGCAATGCTGGTGCGGATGATGCCGCAGTAGCTCAGTGGCTGGAAACAGAGGGCCTGTAGTCTTACTACACAAACAGGCGCGCACGGTACGCGTGGGCGATGCCCACGCATAGCCGTGCGCGGCTTTTTTTATGTTGCCTACTTGTCGCCCAGCGCAGTGACGCCCGGCAGGGCCTTGCCCTCCAGCAGCTCTAGCGATGCGCCGCCGCCAGTGGAGATGTGGCCGATCTTGTCGGCAAGGTTCATCTGCTCTACCGCCGCCACCGAGTCGCCGCCGCCGATCACCGTGCGGCCCTGGCTCTCGCCCATGGCCTTAGCGACGCCACGGGTGCCCTCGGCAAAACGATCATCCTCGAAGTAGCCCATCGGGCCGTTCCAGAACACCGTCTTCGCGCCGCGCACCTTCTCGCCAAACAGCTTGACCGACTCGGGGCCGATATCCAGCGCGCGCCAGCCGTCGGGGATGGCATCCGGTGCCACCACCTTGATCTCTGCGCCCTGCTCCATCTTGTCGGCCACCACCAGATCGACCGGCAGCAGCAGCTTCGAGGCGTACTCGCCCGCCACAATGCCCTTGGCCGTCTCCACAGCGTCGCGCTCCACCAGCGAAGCGCCCAGGTTCTTGCCCTGCGCCAGGAAGAAGGTGTTGGCCATACCGCCGCCGATCAGCAGGTAGTCAACCACCTTGATCAGGTTGTTGATCACCTCGACCTTGTCGCTGATCTTCGCGCCGCCCATGATCGCCACATAGGGGCGGGCGGGGTTGCCAAGCAGGCTACCAAGCTCCTCGATCTCTTTCTCCAGCAGCAGGCCGCTCACGGCGGGCAGGTAGTGGGCCACACCCTCGGTCGAGGCGTGGGCGCGGTGTGCAGCGCCGAAGGCGTCGTTCACATACACATCGCCCAGCTTGGCCAGCTCCTGCGACATCTCGGGGTCGTTGGCCTCTTCGCGGGCGTCGAAGCGGGTGTTCTCCAGCAGCAGCACATCGCCGGCCTTCAGCGCGGCGGCGGCGGCCTCGGCCTCGGCACCGGTGGTGGTCTTCAGCGCCGTCACCGGGCGGCCAAGCAGCTCGGCCAGGCGCGCGCCCGCCGGGGCGAGCCGCATGGTCTCCACGACCTTCTTCTTGGGGCGGCCAAAGTGCGACATCAGAACAACGGCGGCACCATTCTCCAGCAGGTACTGGATGGTGGGGATAGCTGCGCGGATGCGGGTATCATCGGTGATCTTGCCATCTTCCATGGGGACGTTAAAATCAACGCGCACCAGAGCACGTTTGCCGCCCCACGAGATGTCGCGCACGGTCTTCTTCGCCATATGAAATGTCTCCTTCAAAGTACATTTTGGGCGCTCCTATTGTAGCACAGGGTCTGCGGGTGGCCGTTTAGAATGGGGGCGAGTTGGTTATGATCTTGCAAGCGCATCCAAACACGCCAGAAGCGCCAGCTGCATTGTGCAGCTGGCGCTTCTGGAAGCGGCGGGGTTTCTGCTAGTGGATAATGGTGAGCACAGCGACGCTGAACATCAGCTGCACCACCACCGAGGCCCCCTGCAGCAGGCGAGCGCCTAGCTTCTGCCGCCGGTAGAGCAGCAGGCCTAGGCCGGTGTTCACAAGGCTCAGCAGGAAGGCGGCCAGCGGCAGGAACAGCAGATCGTGGCGGGGGCGCAGCGCGGCGGCCTGGCCGACCGCGTTGAAGCGCATCTCGACCGAGCTAGCCAGCTCGGGGTAGCGCGCCGCCAGCAGGCCCAGCACCACCAGGTTGATCGCGAAAGCCGCGATCAGCAGCCCGCGCACGGTGGTGTCGTGCCAGAAGGCGTAGAGGAACATGCGCCCCGGCTCCACCGCAGTGCTGAGCGTCTTGGCCGCGCCTAGATTGCGCCGCTGCTCAAGATCTTGCACAAAGGCATCGGTGTCTTTCGGCGAGATAGCATAGATCGCCTCGTCGGTATGCACCACCAGGCTGCGATCGTTGGGAAGCGTGGAGAAGCGGTGGATTGATCGGCCATCGGCGAGCCACTGCTGGCCCGAGTAGTAGCCAATCGCATGCACCGGCCCCCAGCCCTTGCCCATGTCGCCCAGCCCCACATCCAGATGCGAGATCTTTTCCAGCGGCACGACGGCGCGGTTGCCCAGCCAGTTGATATAGAGGCCGTTGCGGTCGAGGTCGTAGCTGAGCGTGAAGGCGGCAGCCACCCGATAGGTGAGCGCCGCGCAGCAGAGCAGCAGCGCCAAGAAGATCACCACCCGCACATACAGGCCCAGGTTCACAGGCCAGTTCTCGGGCGGCGCGGCGAACACGCGCACGATCTGGAGGCCGTCGAATACGGTCACGCCCAGCAGGATCAGCAGCATCGCCAGGGCGACCCAGCGGCCAGCGCCTGAAAGTGGTTGCCAGCGTCTCATAGGGGTAAAAAAGGCAGAAGGCCGGTGCGGCCAAGGCGGGTGCCCTGAAAGCGCGCTGGCCTTCTGCCCAGCTAATGATTACGGCTGCGCTGTCGCGGTGGCGGCAGCATCAGCCCCGGTGGTGGCCGTCGCCTCGACTGTCGCCTCGGCGGTGGCCGTCGCCTCGACTGTCGCCTCGGCGGTGGCTGATGCCTCGACTGTCGCCTCGGCAGTGGCCGTCGCCTCGGCGGTGGCTGATGCCTCGACTGTCGCCTCGGCGGTGGCCGTCGCCTCGGCGGTAGGCGTGCCAAGCGCGGTAGTATCGCTCACCACGGTGGGCAAGCCGCCCAGCGGGGCGGTGGGCAGCGGCTGAGCCGTCGCGGCGGCGTCGGTGGGCGCGGCGGTGGCGGTCGGCGTCTGCGCCGGGAAGCGCGCGACACCGTTCTCCGTACGCTGCTTGGCCACCCAGGCGTCGAACGCCTTGGTACGAGCCTCGCGCAGCTGGTCCTCCTTGGTGGGAACCACGCGGCTTTCCAGCTGGATGACGTGCCAACCGAACGGCGTGCGCACCACCTCGCTGGCGATCTGCTTCGGCTCGGTCAGCTTCAGCGCAGCGGCCAGGAAGGCTGGGTCGATCTGGGTGCCGTCCTGGGTCTTGCCATCCTTATCGAAGGAGCCAAGCAGGCCGCCGTTGGGGGCGGTGGTGGCATCCTGCGAGTTGGCCTTGGCCAGCTCGGCGAAATCGGCACCGCCCTGGGCCTGGCGCAGCAGCGACTCGGCCTCGGGCTTGGCCTTGGCGAAGGCGGCCTCTTTGTCGGCGTCGGACGCGCCCTCGGGGGTCGACACCTTCACCAGGATATGGCGCACCTCGATGCTTGAGGGGTCGGTGGTGGCGGTGAAGGACTCCTCTTTGACCAGCTGGACCTGGATCTTCTCGGTAAGCACCTGGCGGCGGTACTGGTCGACCAGGGCCGTGCGGAAGTCGTCGACAGTCAGGTACGGCGTCATGCCCACGATCTGGGCGGTGAAGCCATCGTAGAGCCGCTTGACCGCAGCATCGAGCTGGCCGCTAGCCTCTTCGAGCTTGGGTGTAGGCACCGGCGTAGAGGTGGGGGCGATCGTCGGCATCGTCTCGGTCAGCGCGGCGGTGGCGGTGGCAGCAGCGCTGGGCGCAGCGGTAGCCGTCGGCGCGGCGGCGGTGGCGGTGATGCCTGTGGTGCTGGACACCGGCGCGGTGAGCGGAGGGAAGGCCTGGTTGAGATCGCCGATCAGGCGCTGGGCCACCTCGGCGTCGCTGGCCTGGATGCTCAGGGCGGCGGCGCCGTGCTCGATCAGCTTCTGCTCGATCCAGCTCTCGACGGTCGCATCATCCACGGCGGCGGCGCGCAGGGTGCGCGGCTCGGCATCGGCGTTCAGCTGCGGCACGCGCTGGGCGAACTGGTCGCCGATCTGCGAGCCGTAGCGGTAGATCAGGTCGAGCGTGGCGTTGATATCGCGGGCGATCTGGTGGCGGCGCTCGCTGGCGTAGTCGCCGCGCGAGAGCGACGCGCCAGCGGCCTGGGCCACCGGGCGCGACGGAATGTAGACTTGGTCGTACAGCACGCCGATAAGAATTGCGATGATGGCCACACCCACCGCGCCAGCGGCGATGCTGATCACCATGCGCTGGCGGCGGGCTTCACGAAGGCGGCGGGCGCTCGCCCGCCGTTCGGCGACGGCGACGCGCTGGGCTTCTGCGCTAGTGCGCTGCGTTTTTTTTGTATTTGCCATCGGTTCGTTACATACAAACATGGGCATAGGGAGAGACTTCCCTATGCCCATCGAAGGCGGACCGGCTCGAAGCGCATAGGCCAGCCAGGCGGGCCAACGTGGCGCGCGCTGGCTCTGGTCTATGTGAGAACGCTATCAACCGCGGGTATGCGCCGCCACAAAGGGCAGCAGGGCCAGGTGGCGGGCGCGCTTGATGGCGACCGTCAGGCCGCGCTGGTGCTTGGCGCAGGTGCCCGTGCGGCGGCGGGGCATGATCTTGCCGCGCTCGGACACGAAGCGCTGCAGGCGCTTGACATCCTTGTAGTCGGGGGTCCGGATCTTCTCGGCGCAGTACACGCAGACCTTGCGCCGTGCAACAAACTTGCGGCGGTTGGCACCCGCGCCGCCACGCTGTCGTGATTCGCTCATAGTGCTTCTTATCCTCTATCCAGAGCGTCGCAAGACGCTACCTTGCATCATTAAAACGGGATATCTTCGTCGCCGATGTCCAGCGAGCTGCGCGATGGTGTGCTGCGCGGGGCTGGGCGCGGCTCGAAATCGTCGAACGACGAGTCGCGGAAGGCGCGGCCCTCGTTCTTGCCGTCCAGGATGATCATATCGGAGGCGATGACTTCGGTGCGGTAGTGCGTCTGGCCTTCCTGATCTTGCCACTGACGGGTCTGCAGGCGGCCCTCGATATAGACGCGGCTGGCCTTGCGCAGGTACTCCTTGCAGATCTCGGCGAGCTTATTCCAGGCCACGACGTTGAACCACTCGGTCTCCTCGCGGTTCTCGCCACTGCCGTCTTTCCACTGCCGGCTCGCGGCGACGCTAAAGGTCGTCACCGGGCTGCCGCCGGGGGTATAGCGCATCTCGGGGTCGCGGCCTAGGCGGCCTATCACCATCACTTTGTTCAGATCTCTCGCCATCGCACTACCTTTTTACACTCCAGCCAAAGCTACTCCTCGTCCTGGCCGCCCTGCTCGCCACCCTCGGTCTGCGGCTCCAGATCCGAGCCGTCGGAGATGGGCTGCTGGCCGCGCTGATCGACCAGCGTGATCAGGTAGCGGATGACCGCATCGTTCAGCTTCAGCTGGCGCTCGAACTCGGTGATCTGGGCGGTGGCCAGGGTGAAGCGGATGAGCACGTAGAAGCCCTCGGTGAACGAGCGGCGGCTCGCCTCGCCCTCGGCGTAGCGGCGGATGGAGTAGGCCAGCTTGCGGCGGCCCCAGGGGGCCGAGAAGTCGGACGACGTGAGCTCGCCACCCACGCTGCCCAGGCTCTGCTGGATGCGGGTGATGGTGGCGTTCACATCCTCTTCGCTGGAGCGAAGAGGCGAGATGACAATCATGAGTTCGTAATCACGCAGACGCTCGCGCATGATTCCTCCTGTGGTGGTACCTCTCTCGCGGTTTCATGCGAACGCGCGACTGTTCGACATGAGCGGAGAGGTAGAAGCTTCAAAATTCACAAGCGGGCATTATAGCACAGGGGGTGGATGGCTGCAAAACGCCAATGGCCGCGCCAGCAGCTGGGGTGCGCTGGCGCGGCCATTGGGCGACGTGCGTTCGGGCGGTGGGCGCTAGCCCTCGGCGGCCACCGGGCTGGCCTCGCTGGCCTTGGGCTGCTCTCCGCGGCCCACACCCCAGTAGATAAAGCCGCGCTTGGCCATCTCGGCCTGCTCGTAGAGGTTGCGGCCATCCACCACGATCGGGCGGCGCATGTAGCGGCGCAGGCGCTCCCAGTCGAGCTGCTTAAACTCGTTCCACTCGGTCACGATCAGGATGGCGTCGGCCTCCTTCGCGGCGTCGTAGGCGGTGGCGCAGAAGGTGACGCTGGGCAGCATGTCGTCGGCGTGCTCCATGGCCACTGGGTCGTAGGCCTTCACGCGCACGCCGCGCTCCTCCAGGGTCTTGATGATCTCGATCGAGGGGGCCTCGCGCATGTCGTCGGTGTTGGGCTTGAAGGCCAGGCCCAGCACGCCCACGGTGGTGCCCTCCAGCTCGCCCAGCAGAGTCTCGACCTTGCTGACAAAGCGGGTGCGGGCGTCGTGGTTGATGTCCATCACAGCCTGGAGCAGCTGGGGGTGGCAGCCTGCGCTGGCGGCCATGTGGTGCAGCGCCAGCACGTCCTTGGGGAAGCACGAGCCGCCGTAGCCAATGCCTGCATCTAGGAAGTGCGGCCCGATGCGCTTGTCCACGCCCATGCCGCGCGCCACTTCCTTCACATCCGCGCCCAGCTTCTCGCAGATCTGGGCGATCTCGTTGATGAACGAGATGCGGGTGGCCAAGAAGGCGTTGGATGCGTACTTGATCATCTCGGCGGTGCGCAGGTCGGTGATGATCACGGGCGCGCCCAGCACCTCGTGCAGGCTGGCCACGCTCTCCGCCGAGGCGCGATCCGAGCAGCCCAGCACGATACGGTCGGGCTTGAAGAAGTCGCTCACCGCCGAGCCCTCGCGCAGGAACTCGGGGTTCGAGACCACCTGGAAGGGGATGTCGGCGCGGGCGTGCTCGCGGATGATCTCGGCCACCATGTCGCCGGTGCCCACCGGCACGGTGCTCTTGTCGATCACGATGATCGGGCCAGAGATGGCCTCGCCGATGCTGCGGGCTGCGGCGCGGATGTACTTCAGATCGGCAGCGCCGTCGTTGCCCATGGGCGTGCCCACGGTGATGAACACGAAGTCTGCGCCATCCATCCCAATCGTGTAGCTGTCGGTGAACGAGATGCGCCCGGCGCGGATGTTGCGCTCAAGCAGCTCTTCCAGCCCCGGCTCATAGATCGGCGACTTGCCGCCGCGCAGCATCTCAAGCTTGCGCGGGTCGACATCGACGCATGTCACGTTGTTCCCAAGATCGGCAAAGCAGACGCCTGTCACCAGGCCGACGTAGCCCGTCCCAACAACGCAGATATTCCTCAACTTAGCCTCCTCGTGTAGTTTCGTACAGTGCTCGTGCCAGCATACGCCGTGGGTATGAACAAGCAATGACGCCGGTCACCGCCGCCACCCCAAGCGCACGGATTGTGCCGCTGTTGCTTGACGATTCTGTACTGCATCATTATAGAGCGCTCTGCGCATTTGCAAGTAACAAAAATGTCATCCGCCATGCCCAGGTAGGCCGCAGAAGCCCTGGCACAAGCGCGGGCTATTGTACCCTATTGCAGGGATCTGCGCATAGTGATAGGATCTCCCACGTATTCGCTCTTGTAACCATCGCTGCTTCGACTGGGGAGGATGTCATGGATCTTGCGGGCCAGGTGGGCGTTGTGACCGGCGCGTCGCGGGGGATCGGGCGCGCTATCGCGTTGGATCTGGCCCGCCAGGGGGCGCGCGTGCTCGTGAACTACCAGCGGAACGAGGCCGCCGCACGCGATGTGGCCGAGCAGATCGCCCAGCTGGGTGGCGAGTGCATGATCTACCCCGCCGATGTGGCCGACGAGGCGGCGGTGGCCGCCATGCTGGATGCGGCCCGCGAGCGCTGGGGCAAGATCGACATGCTGGTGAACAACGCGGGCATCACCGCCGATGCGCCGTTCATGCGGCTGAAGGATTCGCAGTGGGATGCGGTGCTGGAGACCAATCTGACCGGCGTGTTCGTGTGCTGCCGCGCGGTGCTGAGCGCCATGCGCGCCCAGGGCTATGGCCGGATCGTGAACATTGGGTCGCTGGCGGGGCTGGCGGGCAATGTGGGCCAGGCCAACTACGCCGCGGCCAAGGCCGGGCTGGTGGGCTTCACGCGGGCGCTGGCCCGCGAGGTGGCGCTAGATGGCATCACGGCCAACGTGGTGGCCCCCGGCTATATCGAGACCGAGCTGCTGACCGACCTGCCCGCCGCGCTGCGCTCGTGGGCGCTTGAGGTGATCGCGCTCAAGCGCTTCGGCAGGCCCGAGGAGGTGGCGCACGCGGTGTCGTTCCTGGTGTCGCCGGGGGCGTCGTACATCACCGGCCATGTGCTGACGGTGGATGGCGGCTGGGTGATGCCGTAGGGTGGCGGTGCGGGCGCGTGGCGCCACGCGTCCGCACAGCTTGCGATATTTTCCTAGCGCTCGGCCATTTTTCACCCGCCCTCGGCCATTTTTCATGTGTATATGCAACACCTCACAATAATGTAGCTATATCAAGCAATCCTTGATCTTTTATACACATACTAAATACAATAGTTAATAGAAATAGTCGTTGTGCCATTCATGATAGCGGTGGTTCTTATTTTTGATTGATGGGCTGCTAGTGGTCGTGCATATGGCCAACAAAACATCAGCAGCACCCTCGCCGCATGGGATGGGTGAGATGCCACTAGTCCCATACCCTTTTCTTCCCCTCGCACCTTCGTGGTAAAAATCCTCCCGGCATCGAAAGCGCACAGGCCCCAAAGCGGCATGCGGATCTGGGCCGCACCCGATGACACCTGTGGTACAATCTAGCAAACTGTACTGCCCACATGCGCCAGGAGGATGGTCCAATGCGCGACGACATCACCAACATCGCGATCGAGGATTACCTGCAGGATCTCATGCCCGAGCGCCCAGCCGCCTTTGCCGAGCTTGAGCGCCGCGCGCGCACCCGTGGGCTGCCGCTAGTCGGCCCGGTCGAGGGGCAGTTTCTGTACCTGATCGCCAAGAGCATGGGCGCTCGCGAGGCGCTGGAGATCGGCACCGCCACTGGCTACGCCGCCATGTGGCTGCTGCGCGCCATCGCGCCCTTGGGCGGCAGGCTCGACGCGATCGAGCGCAAGCCCGAGCGCATCCAGCTGGCCCGCGAGATGATCGGCGCGGCAGGCTACGGCGAGCACTTCTCCATCCACGAGGGCGAGTGGTTCCAGCAGCTACGCCTGCTGGCCGGGCCATACGACCTGATCTTCCTGGACATCCTGCGTAACCTGACCGACGAGGTCGAGATCCTGCAGGCGCTGGACATGTGCATCCCGCTCATCCGCCCCGGCGGCATGCTGATCGTGGACAATGTGCTGTGCAACGCGCTGGTGCTGGAGGAGGAAGATGCGGCCCCCACGGTGCGCGGTATCCAGCAGTTCAACCGCGCGATCATGCAGCACCCCGAGCTTGAGTCGGTGATCATCCCCGTGCGCGACGGCGTGGCGCTCTGCCGCAAGCTCGGCTGAGCCGCCGCCGCAAGCCACGCCGAAAAACCGGAGACATCGTGACGAGGTCTTCGGTTTTTTGTCGCCGCCACCTGTCAAACCGCAACGCAGCCCCACGGCATGCGCCTACCAGCGGGCCTCGGCCCAGCTATCTTTCTACCCTATATGCCTTCGCAAAGTGACTCGCAGCGCCGGATGACCGAACTGACCACGCTCAACGCACTCTCGCAGGTGCTGAATCAGGCCGAGGATGTGCGCGACGCGCTTGAGGCGTCGCTGCGCCATGTGGTCGATATGATGCAGCTGAACACCGGCTGGATCTTCCTGCGCGACGAGCACAGCATCTTCCGCCTAGTGGCCCGCTATGGGCTGCCGCCCGCGATCGACTACCCCGGCCCGGCCTGGAACGACTCGTGCGACTGCCAGGACATGTGCAACGACGGCAAGCTGACCAAGGCCGTGAACATGGTGCGGTGCAGCCGCCTGCGCTACGCGATCGGCGACAAGCGCGGGCTGTACCAGCACGCCTCGGTGCCGCTGCTGCTGGGCAACGAGCTGCTGGGCATCCTGAACGTGGCCACCACCGAGTTTGGCCGCTTCAACCCTGCCCAGCTGCAGCTGCTCTCCACCGTGGGCATGATGCTGGGGATCGCGATCACGCGCATGCGGCTCAACGAGCAGGTGAAGATCCGCCGCGTGCAGGAGCAGGCGATCATCCTGCAGCTCTCGCAGGATCTGCTGGAGTCGGACGCGATCGGATCGGCGCTGCACCGGATCGCGCGGGTGGGCGCGCGGCTGCTGGAGATCGAGGCCTGCGCCTTTGTGGTGGCCGACGAGGCTGCTGGTGTGGCACGGCTGGTGGCGGCGCACGGCTGGCGGTTCCTGCCCGCCAGCGGGCTGCCCGCCGCGCTGGATGAGCAGAACCCGCACCTGTGGTACCTGCCCGAGAAGAGCCACAGCCTGCACGAGGATGCGCTGGAGAGCCTGCCCAAGATGCTGTCGGCCCAGAAGTTCCGCAGCCACCTCTCCAAGGATGTAAGCATCGGCGGCGTGGTGGTGGGGCAGCTGATGGTCAACACTCGCAGCCACCGCAGCTTCAGCCAGGATGACGAGCAGCTGCTGGCCATGCTGGCTGCGCAGGCGGCGCAGGCGCTAGAGCGCGAGCGGCTGCAGCAGGAGTCGAACGAGCGGCAGCGGCTGGAGCAGGAGCTCGATCTGGCCAGCGATATCCAGGCCAGCTTCCTGCCCGAGCGCAACCCCAACGTGCCTGGGTTCGAGATCGCGGCGTTCTACCGCGCCGCGCGGCAGGTGGGCGGCGACTTCTACGACTTTATCGCGCTGGAGCGGGCCTCCGAGACGCCCAGCGGGCCACGCGCGCGCTGGGGCAAGCCCAGCGCCAGCCAGCCGCTGGATGGGCGACTGGGCGTGGTGATCGCCGACGTGACTGGCAAGGGCGTGCCCGCCGCGCTGTTCATGGTGCTCTCGCGCACGCTGCTACGGGCCAGCGCGCTGAGCGGGCGCAGCCCCGAGGATGTGCTGCACTTCGCCAACCGCATGCTGCTGGAGGATGCGCGCACGGGCCTGTTTGTCACCGCCTTCTACGGCATCATCGACCCGCCGAGCGGCGTGCTGAGCTTCGCCAGCGGCGGGCACTGCTACCCGGTGCTGTTCCGCGCGGCCAGCGGGCGCGCCCAGCTGCTAGAGGCGCAGGGGATCGTGCTGGGGGTGGTGCAGGAGCCGCGCTTCGAGCAGCGCAGCATCCGGCTAGACTACGGCGACGTGCTGGTGCTCTACACCGACGGCGTGACCGAGGCCATGAACTCGCGCCGCCAGCTGTTCGAGGATGAGCGGCTGGCCCAGGTGCTGGAGGCCTACCACCACCTGCCGCCGCAGCAGATCGTCGAGCGGATCACGGCGGCGGTCAGCGCCTTCGCGGGCAGCACGCCCCAGACCGATGACATCACCATGATCGTGATCAAGCGGCAGCCGCCCAGCGCCTAGCGCGGGCCGCCGCGAGCAGAAGGGGCGCGTGGCCAGGCTGGCCACGCGCCCCTTCTGCTGCGCTGCGATCACGGGCGGGGCTAGATGCCGCGCGGCCCCTGCTGGCTGGCCAGCACGCTGGCCATGGTGTGCGCGCCCCAGGCCAGCAGCCCGATCGTGCCCAGCACGCCGATGCTGGTGGCCCAGCCGCTGGTGATGCGGTGCAGCTGCAAAAACAGCGTGGCGTAGAGCGGCGCGCCCAGCAGGCCATGGATGAACAGGCTGAGCACCAGCGGCGTGGGCAGCAAGATCAGCAGCAGGCTGGTGAGCGCGTAGCGCTGCGACAGGATGAGCACCGAGAGCGTGCCAAGGGTGATCAGGGCGTTCATCAGCGCCGAGATCACGGCCAGCTGGATGCCGAAGGGCAGGTAGACCGCCGAGTCGTAGCTGAACCACATGGCCTTGGTGCCGAAGACCTCGATCAGCATATGGAAGACGACAAACAGCACAAACGCAAGCCAGCCGCTGAGATAGCCCGAGAACCACCATCCCACCCGGGTGAGGTAGAAGATCAGCAGCGCGGGCAGCACCAGCAGCCAGCCGCCCATCACCACCACGCCGGGCACCCCAAAGCCAAGGTAGGCGACCGCGCGTCCTAGGGCTGGGTCGTAGGAAAAGCGATAGAGCAGCTGCCAGAGCGGCGAGGCCAGCGTGCCAAACATACCTGCGAACAGCGCGATGCAGTACATCGGGCTATGCTCGCGCCACCACAGATACACCGACAGGGCAAACAGCACTACGGTCAGGATCGTGATCACAAGCTGCACAGCGCTCTACTCCCACTCGTATGCGCGCACCTGCCCGCCCGAAAGCGTGAAGAGCTGATCGGTCAGGCCGTGCTGGCGCTGGGCGGAATCCGACTGGATCTGGATGGCGATATTGCTCAAGATGTCGGGGTCGGCGTCGCTGAAGGCGATCAGGAAATCGCGGTTGGGGATGCCGATCACCAAATTACCGGGGGTGTGCTGCGCCCAGCTCTCCAGCAGGTCGAACAGCAGCATCCGGGTGGCGTCGTAGCCATCCCCGCTGTTGAAGATGAACAGGCGCTGCTCGGCCTGGCCGCTGCTGACCGCGCTGATCTCGCCTGTGCGGCGGCGCAGGTTCTCCACCGCCTGCTCGTGCAGATCCTGCACGTTCACATCCCAGCGCTCCAGGTGCTCCTCGTTGATATAGGTGACGCCGCCCTGCTCCTCGACCACGTAGGTGATGATCAAGTCGGCGAGGAAATCGCGGTAGGCCAGCATGGGCAGGTTGCGCTCGCGCACCCCCACCAGCAGATCGACGCGCTTGAGCATAGGGAAGATGCGGTCGGCCAGCGTGGTGTAGTCGCTCTCGCCCGATGGGCGCTGCTCGCCCTGGATCACGCGCACCAGCGTCTGCACGATCGCATCCAGCAGCTCGGGGCGCTTCTGGTAGGCCTCAAAGAAGGGCTGCAGATCGCACTCCACCGGCTCATCGGCCACGCTCAGCCGCATCTGCATACCCTCGCGGTAGAGCGGCACAATCTCGTCGAAAAGCGTCAGCCGCTTCTCTAGGTAGGTGGCAAACTGCTCGGCGTCCATCACGCCAATCACATCATCTGCTTCCATGGGGAACCATTCCTCTAGATAGCGTAGGCGAGGGCGGCGCTTGCCACGCCACCCTCGCCAGGGAGATCAGGGGTGGGCTTCTAGACGACCTGGGTGCCCTGCCAGGCGGCCTGAAGCTCGGTGATCGAGGCCTGCACCAGCGGCGCGGCACCGTGGGCGATCCGCAGCTCGCCAGCGGCGGTGACCTCGCCGATGTCGGCGGCGGGCAGGCCAGCCAGCGCGGCCTCGAAGGCGGCGGCGTCCTGCGGGCGCACCTCCACCAGGAAGCGCGTGGGCGACTCGGAGAACAGCAGCGCCTCGCCCGCCAGCGGGCCGCTGGCCGGGGCCTTGGCCAGATCAAGCGCTAGGCCGAGGCCACCAGCGAAGGACATCTCGGCGGCGGCCACGGCTAGGCCGCCCTCGCTCAGATCGTGGCAGGAGCGCACCAGACCGGCCTGGATGGCCTGGTGGAGCGCAGCCAGCAGCGCGGGTGCGGTGGCCAGATCGACCTTGGGCAGGCCGGATGCCGCCGGGCTATGCGCGCCCAGCCGCTCATCCTTGGTGAGGCCCACCGCGTAGATGCGGTTGCCCGCCTCCTTCACATCCATCGTCACCGACTTGGCCACGTCGGGCACATGGGCTAGGGCGGTGATCAGCAGCGTGGGCGGGATGGCGTGGCGCGCGCCATCTGCGCCGCGGTACTCGTTGTTCAGCGAGTCCTTGCCGGAGATGAAGGGCGTGCCGTAGGCCAGCGCGGCGTCGTAGCAGCCCGCCACGGCGCGCACCAGCCCGGCCATCCGGTCGGTCAGGCGCGGGTCGCCCCAGCAGAAGTTGTCGAGCACGGCGGCGCGACGCGGGTCGCCGCCCACGGCCACCACGTTGCGCAGCGCCTCATCCACCACGGCCAGCGCCATCCAGTAGGGGTCTACCTCGCCGTAGCGCGGGTTGATGCCGCTGGCCAGCGCGAAGCCCTCGGGGCTGGTGGGCAGTGGCCGCAGCACCGCCGCGTCGCCGGGGCCAGATCGCTCGACGCCCACCAGGGGCTTCACCACGGTGCGCCCGCCGACCTCGTGGTCGTAGGTGCGGATGATCGGCTCCTTGGATGCGATATTGGGGTGGGCCAGCAGGCGCTTCAGCTCTTGGGTGGGGTCGGCGGGCGCTGGCGCGGCAGCGGGCGCGGCGGGCGCGGCCCACTCGGCGGCCAGCTGGCGCTGCGGGCGGCCATCGTGCACGAAGGCCATGGCCATGTCCACCACGGTCGCGCCGCGATGCAGCACCGTCAGGCGGCCATCGCCGGTGAACTCGCCGATCACGGTGGCCTCGACATCCTCGGCCTCGCAGAGCGCCAGCAGCTCGGGCAGGTGCGGCTGCGGCACCGAGATGACCATGCGCTCCTGGGCCTCGGAGAGCCAGATCTCCCAGGGCTGCAGGCCAGCGTATTTCAGCGGCACATCGTCCAAGATCACGCGCACGCCGGTCTCGGCCCCCATCTCGCCCACGGCGGAGGAAAGGCCGCCCGCGCCGCAGTCGGTGATCGCGCTGTAGAGGCCACGGTCGCGGGCCTGCAGCAGCACATCTAGCACCTTCTTTTCGGTGATCGGGTCGCCGATCTGCACCGCGCTGCCCACATCCTGGGCGGTGGTGTGGGTCAGCTCCACCGACGAGAAGGTCGCGCCGTGGATGCCGTCGCGGCCAGTGCGGCCGCCCAGCACCACCACGGCGTCGCCGGGCTGGAGGTGGTGGGGGTTGCTGCCGCGCGGCGCGAGGCCCACG
Organism: Chloroflexia bacterium SDU3-3; assembly: GCA_009268125.1. Classification (NCBI taxonomy): domain Bacteria; kingdom Bacillati; phylum Chloroflexota; class Chloroflexia; species Chloroflexia bacterium SDU3-3. The sequence goes on from WBOU01000010.1 coordinate 167,620, forward strand.
GTGCCGCAGAACACCAGCGGGTTGGCAGTGTAGCCCTCCTCGTACAGCACCGCGCCGTTCACGGTGGGGATGCCCAGCTTGTTGCCGTAGTCGCGCACGCCCGCCACCACGCCCGACGCGATGGTGCGCGGGTGCAGCACGCCGCTGGTCAGGTCGGCCTCGGGCAGGTCCAGCGGGCCGAAGCACAGCACGTCGGTGTTGGCGATCGGCTTGGCCGACACCCCCAGCACGTCGCGGATCACGCCGCCCACGCCGGTGTTCGCGCCACCGAACGGCTCAAGCGCCGAGGGGTGGTTGTGGGTCTCGACCTTGATCGAGACCTCGTGGTCGGGGCCAAACGCCACAATGCCTGCGTTGTCCACAAACACCGAGAGAACCCACGGGTCGGTGTGGCTGGCCAGGATCTCGTTGGTGGACTTGATCAGGAAGGTTTTGATCAGGCTGTCGATCGCCACCTCGCCAGGCTGGGCCAGCTGGGCCAGCGCCGGATAGCGCTGCGCGTCGGCGGGCAGCGAGCTGTCGCCCGCCGAGCGGTAGCGCACCTTGGCCTTGAAGGTCTTGTGCGAGCAGTGCTCGCTCCATGTCTGGGCCAGCGTCTCCAGCTCGCCGTCGGTGGGCTGGCGACCCTCGGCGCGGAAGAAGGCCTGGATGGCGCGCATCTCCTCAAGATCCAGCGCCAGAATGCCCTCGCGGCTGATCCGCAGCAGCTCCTCGTCGTCCGCGTCCAGCATGTCCACGCGGGCGATGTGCGGCGTGGTGTCGGCAGGCGTCTGCAGCAGGTGGGTGTAGAACGCGGCGCGCTGGGCCAGCACATCCGCGCCGCCGCGCAGGGTGATGGCGGTCTGCACCAGCGGGTTGCAGACCTCGCGCAGCACGGCCTCGGCCTGGGCGTCGGGGCTGGCGGCGAGGTGGCGGCGCAGCGTGCGGACCACGTGCGGCACGGGCAGGCCAAGGCGCTCGGCGCCGATGCGGATGCTCTCGGCCTCGTTGTCGGTCACACCGGGCAGGTAGGCGACCTCGATCCCCCACGCGCCCTCGGGCAGCGCCAGATCGTCAAGCGCGCCCAGCGGCGACACCGCGGCATCCTGCACCACTGGGTCGTGCAGCAGCTCGGCGGTAAACCGCTGGATGGTCGCGGCGTCCATATCGGCATCGATCAGATAGAGTTGGTGCGGGGCAGCGCTCGAAAGTCGCGAGCGCACGGTGACGAGGAATTGGGCCATAGCTTCGTTTTATCCCATCGTGGAAGGCTTGCTATCGACTGCGATGGGATTGTACCACAAGTGGGTACGCCGCCTGGGCGCGCGGCGGGGCAGGATGCAGCGCTAGGCGCGGGCCTGTCGCTGGCAGAGCTGGCAGAGGCCGTAGGCCTCCAGCCAGTGGCCCTCGATGCGGAAGTTGAGGCGCTTGGCCAGGCCGCCCAGCAGCGCATCGATGTCGCAGCCCTCGAAGGCGATCACCTGGCCGCAGCTCTTGCACACCAGGTGGTGCTGGTGGCCTTGCTCCACCGGCACATAGGCGTGCTCGGCCTCGGCGGCGGTCTCTTTGTTGCGGCTCCAGTGCACGCGGGCCAGCCAGCTGGCCTCGACCAGCAGGTCGACCGTGCGGTACACGGTGGCCCGCCCGATCACGCAGTCGGCGGCGGGCTGCGCGCCGATGTCGATCCAGAGCTGCTCGGCGGTGAAGGGCTGGGTGTACTGGCTGATGCGCTCTAGGATCGCGCGGCGCGGCCCAGTCACGCGGTGGCCGCTGGCGCTTAGCGATGCGAGCACTCGATCAACCCAGTTCATCCCCTTGCTCCTTCCTTTAGCGGTGTGCCCTGCATTATAGCACGGAGCGCCGAGGCTTTGGCCTTCACCATGGCCATATCCACTTATGTCCACCACAATCCTTCGTATCGCGAAATGAAATCGCTTGTTTATCTTCACACCCTTGAACCTGGGCAGGACTCCCGTATAATGCATGCATGACTGTGGTCCTAATTCAGAATAGTACTAGCGTTCATAAAATACGGTTAGAGCCTAGTCCTATTTGGCTATTCCTAACGTTTATGTTTACTATGGAGGAACAAAGGCACCCCAGATCAATCACCAAAGAGATGATGAGCGGCGCAGCTCGGGATCGCCCCAGAATCGCTGCCGCCATCTCGCCCACGGGGTGGCTTTTTCGCGCCTCGGGCCGGGCAGCTTATCCGTTCTCACCAAAAGGACAGGTTCTCTATGCGCTCTGTTGACACCCTCCGCTGGATGTTCTGCGGTGCCCTGCTGGCCGGGCTGCTGCCTGCCATCACGGCGCACGCGGTCGATCTGCCGCCCAGCAACACCACCGCCTTTGTCCAGACCAGCGGACCAGAGGCGAGCCTTGCCACCGGCGATTTCTACACCAGCACCAGCGGGGGAAACAGCGCGGTAGGCCATGAATTTCAGATCTACGTCCCATGCACGTGGCCCGCTGGGCTTTCGCTCACCTTCGCCCTCTTCGACCCCGAGGTTATGGAGCCAGATCCGGCCAGCGGCATCCTGGCCGATGACGAGATCCGCGACAACAGCACCCCGCCCGCCGAGACCACCGACACCAGCTACGCCGACAGCACCAGCTTCACGCTGACGACCGCAGGTGGCACGGTGTATAGCCAGACCTACACGCCCAACGGCGGCAGCAACCAGCGCTGGGTCGAGCTGGCCACACTCACGCCCAGCGCCGCCGCCAGCGGCTGCGGCGAGTACACCCTAACCACCAAGACCGAAAAGAATGACGACAACGCCTGGGTGCTGCGGCTCGGCCACGACCCCGACTGCGTGGGCGGCGCGTGCGGCGGCATCAGCAGCGCGGCCTCGGCCCTGCTGGGCAACGCCAACCTGGTGGATGACCCCGATGGCGTGGTGGGCAGCGGCGACGAGCTGGTGCTGGGCATGCTGCACACCTCGTTTCAGCAGTACCCCGACGCCAGCGCCGCGCCCACCGATCTGTCGTGCCAAGATTTCTACACCTTCGTGGGCCTCGGGCTGCCCAGCGTCACCTTTAACAACTTCGACCTCGACCGCGATGTGATGGGCCGCGAATCGGTAAGCTACTACCCGCCCGCTGGCTCCAGCTACCCCAGCGAGATCGTGGGCAGCGTCTCGAAAAATATGCTGTGGAACAACCCGCCCAGCCCCGACACTATCGGCGGCGTGCCCCAGCGCGGCGGCGACAGCTTCACCATCGGCGCGCAGGATGTGGGCTGGTGGCGCATGCGCGTCTGCGTGGAGTACCCGTCGGCCACCGCGTTCAAGAACCAATATGTGGTCGAGGCATCCTCGGGCGTGCTATTCTTCAACCAGCCGCCCACGCCCGTGATCACGCTGGCCAAGAGCGACGGCGTGACCCAGGCGCTACGCGGCCAGCAGCTGACCTACGCGCTCAACTTCGCCAACACCTCGGACAGCACGGCCACGCCCGGCTCGGCCCACCATGTCGAGCTGGTGGACACCCTGCCCGACGGGCTGACCTACCTGGGCTGCGCGATCGACGCGCCGTTCACGGGCAGCTGCGCGCTCAGCGGCCAGCAGGTGCGCTTCAGCCTGAACGAGCCGATCATGGCCGGACAGCGCGGCAGCGTGCGCGTGATGGCGCAGGTGGATGCCGACGCACCCCAGCAGCTTGAGAACATCGCGCAGATGAGCTTCGACGACTCGATCGGCAACCCCTACCCGCCGATCATCACCACCGATCTCGACCGCGTGCCCGCCGCAGGGCCGCCCACCGCCATCACCCTGGCCAGCCTCACCGCCACGCGGGCGGGCGGCAAAGCCACGGTGGCGTGGCGCACCGCTGCCGAGCAAGACACGGTGGGCTTCTACGTGCTGCGCGGCACCACCAGCGCGGGCGCGGCGCGGGTCTCGCCGCTGGTGGCGGCCCGGGGTGTCCAGGGCGGCAGCTACACCTGGCAGGACAGCGCGCCGGTAGATGGCGAGCGCTACTGGCTGGAGGAGATCACGGCAGAGGGCGCGGGCCAGCGCTACGGCCCAGCGGCAGTCGGTGGCCCCGCCGCCGCGCCAAGCCACATCTACCTCCCGCTGGTGACGCACTGATGCACGGCGCTCCAGCCCGCCGCGCTCGATCGAGCGCGGCGGGCTGGAGCCATGGCGGTAGCGAATCGGTGTATCATAAGAGGGTCATCCTGCCCAAACCACACGCACCAAGGGATAGCCATGCGCCACCACCGCCCGCTCGTGCTTTTGATTCTGCTTCTCTGCAGCTGCTGGCCTGCCGCCACCAGCGTCGCCGCCCCCGCATCCCAGGCCTACGAGATCGCCTGGGATGCGGCGGAAAGCCTACCCCTGGTCGACTATGGGGCCATCCAGCTGCCCATGCGCCTGATCACGCTGCGCACCACGGGCCAGCCGCAGCAGCCCGCCATCACCCAGCTGCAATCGGCCCCCAGCAACGAGCCGATCCGCCGCGTACCCCAGCCCCCGCCGGGCGCGACCGACCGGCTGCCCGAGCAGCCCGTGTTCATCATCGCGCGCGGCACACAGCGCGGCGTGAGCATGGTGGTGGTGGCGATCAGCCCGCTCTACCAGAGCGGCGGCGTGGCCATGCGAGCCACCGCGCTGCGCGCCAGCCTGGCAGGGGCGCAGGCGCTGGGCGAGGCCCCGGCCATGGGCACGCGCGGCCAGCAGGGCATCGCCGCGCCCACGCCCAGCCCGATCACCACGAAGGCCGCCACCAAGCTGGTCGTCTCGACAGCGGGGATCCAGCAGGTCGCCGGAGGGCAGCTGCCCAGCGCGGCGATCGCGCAGCTGCGGCTCTGGAAGGGCGAGATGCAGATCGCGCTGGAGGTGAACGACGCCGATGGCAATGGCGTGCTGGGCGCGGGCGACACGCTGTTCTTCTACGCCCCCACAGTCGGCGACCGCTGGAACCGCAGCGACACCTACTGGCTCACCGCCGACGGGCGGCAGGCGGCGCTGCGCATCGGCGCGAGCACGGCGCCCGCCAGCGGCAGCCCGCGCACCAGCGCCTACGAGCTAGGCACCTGGCGCAGGCCCGCCCTCTACGACTCGCAGTACCCCGGCCCGCAGCAGGATCACTGGTTCTCGGGGCGGCTCAGCTCGTTCAACCAGTTCCAGGACACCGCGCGGATCACCGCCACGCTCGATCTGCGTCTGCCCCGCATCGCCGGGACCGCCACCTACACCATCACTGGCGCAGTGCGCGACGCCCAATCGAAGACCGCCAGCCACACGCTGCGCGTGAGCACCGGCAGCGCATCCGGCCAGATCAGCTGGGCCAGCGGCGGCAGCTGGTCGCAGCGCATCCCGCTGGCGCAAAATGGCCCGCAGCTGATCATCAGCGCCGTCAACGGGCCGACCTACGACGACATCCTGATCGATCAGATCGCATGGGCGATGCCCGCCACCCTCGACTTTAGCGCGGGCGGGGCCTCGTTCCTGACAACGGTCGCAGGGGCCTACCAGCTGGCCGGGCTCGGCGGCGCGCGGCTCTACGACATCACCAGCCCTGCCGCGCCGGGGCGCATCGCGATCAGCGGCAGCGCCTTCCAGGCCAAGGCCGGGCACCGCTATCTAGTGGCCAAGGGCGGCACGCTGGGCACTCCCGCCGTGGCTGCCTACACCCCACCCGACCTCGGCGCGGCGCTGACGGCCCAGGTCATCTACATCGCCCCCAGCGAGTGGGCCAGCGCCCTCGCGCCGCTGGTGGCGCTGCGGCAGGGCCAGGGCTACCAGGTGGCTATGGTCGACCCGCAGGCGATCTACGACACATGGGGCGGCGGCCAGCTCGGCCCCGAGGCCATCCGCAGCTTCCTGCGCGCGGCCTACGCCCAGGGCGGCGGGCGGCTGGTGGCCGCCACCCTAGTGGGCGACGGCACCAACGACCCCTTCGACTACGCGCGCCCGACCAGCGACGAGCAGGCCAACAACATCAATATCATCCCGCCCTATCTCGCGCCGGTCGACCCCTGGATCGGCGAGACCGCCTGCGAGACCTGCTATGCCCAGCTGGATGGCAGCTCGCCGCTGGATGATACCCTACCCGACATCCTGATCGGGCGCATCCCGGCCAAGGATGCGACCCAGGTGGGCGATATCGCCGCCAAGATCGTGCGCTATGAGAGCAGCTTGCCCAGCCCGGAGTTCGCCTCGCGCGTCGGCTTCGTGGCCGACAACTACAACCAGGCCGACGGCAGCCAGGATAGCGCAGGCGACTTCGCGGCCATGGCCGACGAGATCGCCAACATGGCACCTAGTAAGATCACCACGGCCCGCATGTACTACGACCCAACGGTAGCGCGCAGCGGCATCTACGAGCCAAGCGCGCAGCAGGCCTACAGCCGCACGCGCAGCCTGCTCGACGGCGGGGCCGCCCTGGTCAACTATATCGGCCACGGCTATGTGACCCAGTGGGGCGTGACCGATGTGGCGGCCAGCCCCAACACGCTGCTCTCGCTCTACGACCCGGATAGCTTCACAAACAGCGCCAATATGCCGATCGTGCTCTCGATGACATGCCTCACCAGCGCATTCCAGGCCCCTAACTTCTACAGCACCTCGATCGACGAGCGGCTGCTGATCCGGCGCGAGGGTGGTGCGGTGGCCACCTGGGGTTCCAGCGGCGAGGGCGTGGTGCTGGGCCACCGCGCCCTGCAGCGCGGCTTCTACCAGGCGCTGTGGCAGGGGCTGCCCGCGCAGCCGAGCGTAGGCGCGCTGGCACAGGCGGGCTACGCCGAGCTGCTGAGCAGCGACCCGACCGCAGAATCGGCGATCCGCACCTTCCTCATCCTGGGCGACCCGCTGACGCCAGCCCGCGTGGCCCAGGCCGACCACATGTTCCTGCCCCTTGTGATGCGTTAGGGTGAATACCACGGGCAGCTGGTTTCTTGCATCCAGCTGCCTGTGGTATTCATGCGGCTGGACTGATCACAGAAAAGACACGCTACCAAACTTCTGGCAACAGTGGTATACTGGGCCAGGCTCCAAAGTTCCAAAACACGCACAGAACTTACGCGTATATCCCTGTATCTCGCTGCTCTTCGCAAGCACACGCAGTGGGGTCATCGCGATCACCTCACCGACCAAACAAAACCCAGATCCTAACCACCACGACATCGATCACGCTTGTTTCCGCACCTCTCGTATGCAAAGAAGGGCATGCTATGGAACACTTCTTTCTGTCGATTCGGTCGAGCAACAACGAGACCGTCATACGAGGGCGGCTGCTCAAAGGCGGGGCGATCATTGTCGCGCTCACCGTGATCATTGTCGCGCTCGTGGTGATCAGCAGGCCCCAGAGGCAATCGATCGGCATCCTGACTCCGATCTTCCTGCTCGAGATCGCGATCTGCGCGCTCACCTTTGCTATGGCTCACTATGGCGCAGTCAACCCCGGCGGGTTCCTGCTCTGCATTACGCTGATTGTAGCCAACGTGGTCATCTCCTGGGTGCTGCGCCAGGTCAACCCGCTGTATGGCCTCACCTCGGATGTGCACCTCTTTCCCATCCTAATCTCGGGCATGGTCATCGGCAGCTCAGCCGTACCTATCTTCGGCCTGATGCCAGTGTTCGCGCTGCTGCTGCTCTACGTGATGGGCGAGAACATCCAGACCCAGATCAGCCCCACCATCATCATCACGATGGCGGCTGGCATGTTCTGGCTGATCGTGCGCACGCTTGAGCGCTCGCTCCACGACGCCCGCGCCAAAACCGCCGAGGCGCAGACCGCCCAGCGCAACCTTGAGCAGCAGCAGCAGGCCCTGCTTGAGGCCAACCAGAGCCTCTCCAGCAACAACGAGCAGATCAACAAGCTCTTCAGCCTCGTCAACGATCTGGAGACCCCGCTCATCCCGGTGCTCGACGGGGTGCTGGTGCTGCCGCTGGTGGGGCATATCGACGCGCAGCGCACCAGCCGCATCAGCAGCATGGTGCTGCACCAGATGTACAGCCAGCGCGCCCACACGCTGATCGTCGATCTGACTGGCGTAACGATGGTGGATGGCGCGGTGGTGGAGTGGATCGACCAGCTGGGGCACGGCATCCGCCTGATCGGGGCACGCACGCTCGTCACCGGCATGCGCGCCGAGATGGCCTACACCATGGCCATGGAGGATGTGGGCACCGAGGGCATTCGCGCCGTCGGGCGGCTGCAAGATGGCATCCGCATGGTGCTGCGCGGGGCCTAGCGCAGCGCAAACACGCTGAGCGCGGCCAGCGCAAACAGGGCCAGAAAGCCAAGCTGTGCCGCAGTGGCCTGGCCGCGCAGGCGGGCGGGCAGCGCGGCGCGCAGGCCCAGCACCAGCACGCAGGCGCTGGGCAGCGCCGCCACCAGCGTGTAGCGGCCAAAGCTCCAGAACATGGTGCCAGGGAAGGGCTGGCTGTGCACCCGCAGCAGGGCCACGCCCCAGCCCAGCGCCACGGCGGCGGCGCACAGCAGCCACGGCAGCGGCGCACCGCCCTGCCCCACGCGCCGCACCGCCCAGCGGCAGGCCCCCAGCAGCGCCAGCAGCACCAGCAGCACCAGCGGCGTAAACCAGCCGGGGCCGACCGCATACTGGCCCCACCCGAAGATCCCCCACGATCCAATCAGCAGCAGCCAGAGCTGGCGCGGGTAGACCGCCGCCACCCAGCGCCAGTTGCCCAGGCTGCTCAGGGTCTGGGCCAGCCCGGCCTGGCCCAGCGAGCGCTCGGCTCGGCGGGCCAGCGGCGCAGGCAGCGGCACGATCCGGCGCTCGGCCTCGGGGTTGCGCGCCAGGTTGGGGCCGCCCGCCGCATCCAGCAAGCCCGGCTCGAACACACCATCGGGCGCGGGGGTGTCGGCCAGCGGCGCAGCGCCACCTGTCAGCGCCACCCCATCGATCTGCAGCATCACATCCATATCGGCACCGCGCAGCGCAATAGCCACCGGCTGCGTATTCTCCGCCAGCTCCAGCGTGGCGCTCACCAGCCGCCACTCGGGGCCGAGCGCCACGGTGGGCTGGGCGCTCTGGTCGCCCACGTGCAGCGCCAGCGGCTGCGCCTCCAGCGGTCGCTCGGCCCACACCCAGGCGCTCACGGTCAGCGCGCGGGCGTCGAGCGTGCCCAGGCGATAGGGGTAGACCTGCTGGTTCAGCTGCTCGCCCTGGGCCAGCGCGAAGGCCTCGCCGCCGCTGTAGGCCGCAGGAGCGTGGCGGGTGAGCGCGGCGGCGCTGCCCTGCCAGTCGGCCAGCGGCCAGGGCTGGGCGACCAGCCAGGCCAGCGCGGCGACCGCCGCAGCGGCGCACGCGCCCAGCGCCGCCCGCCGCACCAGCGCAGGCGCCACCCCCAGCCAGGCCAGCGGGATGACCAGCGAGTAGAGCAGCAGTGTGCGCTTGACGTTCCAGGCCAGCAGCAGCACCAGCGCACACAGCAGCGCCGTGCGCCAGCCGGGCCGCCGCGTCGCCGCCAGCGCCGCCAGCAGCACCAGGGCCGCCACCGGGCTGGCCAGCACATCGCTGTTCACCCCGCTCATGTTGTCGGCTAGGGCAGGCTGAAGGGCCAGCGCCGCCAGCACGGCGCAGCGCAGCTGCCAGCGCCCGCCCAGCAGCAGGCGCAGCGCGCCCCAGGCCGCCGCAAACAGCAGCGCCCCCATGGCCAGGCCCACGCCGCGCGCCGCGTAGAGCTGCGGCTCGATCGGCTGGCCGCGCCAGGGCTGGGTGGCCAGCGCCACCAGCGCATAGTAGAGCGGCGGGTGGCCGCGCTCGTTGATGCCCAGCGATAGGTCGGGATCATCCAGGTCGGGGGCGGTCAGCGGCAGATCGGGGTTCTGGTAGAAGCCATGGGCCAGCATCGACGCGGCGATTGTGCGGCGCAGCTCGGGGATCTGCTCGTCGTGGGTGGGCAGGCGGCCCAGATCGCGGATGAGCAGGGCGTACTCAAGGTGGGTCGGCTCGTCGTAGTGCTGCCAGGGCGGCACCAGCCAGATATAGAGCAGAATGTGCAGCAGAAACAGCGCGCCCAGCGCGATCGCAGCTGGCCGCTCGCGGGTAGAGTGAGGCATGGGCATTGCAGGGCTTGGCGCGCGGCGTCACCGCGCGCCAAGATAGGCTAGCAGCCCGCAGCGATTCGCCCGTGCGCCAGGCGCACAGCGGGAGAGTTGGGGGCGCGGCCCCAAGCAACGAACTCCCAGTTTGATCGATCAGCGAGCTGCTCTATCGGGATGAGAACGGGTGGTGCATAGGGGATTCAATGCAGGGGAAGTTGGCAGTCCCTATACTAGGCGGATCGCTACTTATAGATCAACGACAGGTAGACGTTGTACACATAGTCTGTCGCCACCAGCGCCCGACCCATAAAGGCGTGGCCGCTGGGCGTCGTGAGCAGCGCCAGCAGCACGAGGCCGATAAACAGCACAATGGCAAACCACCACCGCGCCACAAAGCTGCTCTGAGTGTGTGTCTGGCTCATTCAGGTACCTCCCTTGGTTGTTCAAACACACGGGCAAATGCACGCATCGCCGCATAGAGAGCACAAAGAATATTCTCCAGCTCATCTTTGGATATGTGTGCCCGACAACCATAGCAGATATTACACCTGCTGAGGTCGCTTACTATCTGACATATTCCTGACAATAACAGCAGATATCCTATTTATCACAGTATGTTCATAATTTTCATGATAGTAGATTCTCTATATATTAAATCAATTCTAAAGGTCACTTTAAAAATACTAGCACTATTATATATACAAAAACCATTTTCTTGCATACTAGCCATGATTATTATTTTATTCTCATACATATCACCATATATGAATAGAGAGCCAGATACTCTTTGACCATAACATCTCACACAACCAGACAGCCACTGCTATGCGCCAAAACCCTACTCAATGGCACAAAAAATGCAGTGGGCGCGTTCTGCCCACTGCACGAAAGAGAATACTACCGCCCACCGCAGCGGCGCTAGTCGTTGCGCAGCGCCTGGATGGGGTTAAGCCGCGAGGCCCGCAGCGCCGGGAAGAAGCCGAAGCCCACGCCGATCGCGCCCGCCACCGCCGTGGCCAGCACCACCGAGCTCATCGAAACCGAGGCCGCCGAGTCCTTGGCCATGAAGATATTCTGCAGCACGTAGGTACCCGCGAACGACATCAGGTAGCCGCAGCCCACCCCCAGCAGCCCGCCGATCAGGCACAGGGTCAGCGCCTCGATCAAGAACTGCATCAGGATGTCCCACGAGCGCGCGCCCACCGCCTTGCGCAGCCCGATCTCGCGGGTGCGCTGGGTCACGCTCACCAGCATGATGTTCATGATGCCGATGCCGCCCACCAGCAGCGAGATACCAGCGATCACCCCTAGAAAGCCGTTCAGCGCCAGGATCGAGGCCTGGGCCTGCTGGGCCTGCTGCTCGGGGTTATCGACCGAGAAGTTATTCAGCTCGCCGGTCAGGCGGTGCCGCTCGCGCAGCAGCGCCGTCACCTGGTCGATCGCATCGTTCACCTGGCTCTTGTCCACCGCCTGCACCGTCAGCTGGCCCACATCCACGCGGCGGTTCACCTGATTGCGGAACAGGCGCTCGCGAGCGGTGGCGTAGGGCAGAAACACCGTCTCCTTCGGGGTGTTGAACGACATCTGCGAGCTTTCGGTGGTGAGCACGCCCACCACCTCGAACGAGCTGCCATTCAGCGAGATGCGCTGGCCCACCGCGGCATCGTAGCCGCCGTAGAGCGCCGTCGCCACGTCGGCCCCGATCACCGCCACGCGGGCGCGCGCCTGCTCCTCGGCATCGGTGTAGTAGCGGCCCGCGCCCAGCGTGTTGTCGGAGACCGTGAAGCTATTGGGCGTGACGCCCTTGACCGGGTAGTAGTAGCGGTCGCCGCCAGCGCTCACCAGCGCGTTGCCGCTATACTCGATCACCACCGAGCGCACCGCAGGCACCGCGCCCGAGCTCATGATGGCGTAGGCATCGTCGGCGTTCAGCTCGACCTTCAGCCCCGCATCATCGGCGGCACTGGGCTGGCTGGGCGTGATATAGAAGATGCCCACGCCCATCTGCTGAAACTGCGCGTTGAAGTAGTCGGACAGGCCATTGCCGATTGATAGGATGCCAACCACCGCGCCCACGCCAATGATGATGCCAAACATGGTCAGCACGGCGCGCAGCTTATTGGAGGACAGCGCGGCAAGCGCGATTCGGAACGACTCAAGAATTTGCATGGCGATCACTCATAGCGCAGGGCTTCGATCGGGCGCAGGCGGGCGGCCTGCAGCGCCGGCACAAAGCCGAAGAAGATGCCGATCAGCGCCGAGATGCCGGTGGCCAGCGCGACCGCGCCCAGCGTCACCTGGGCCACCGCGCCCTCGGCCTCGAACAGCACCACCAGCACAAAGGTGCCCAGCATCGAGAACATGTAGCCCAGCGCGATGCCCAGCACCCCGCCGATCAGGCTGAGCACCAGCGACTCGATCAGGAACTGCTGCAGGATGTCCATGTGGCGCGCGCCCACCGCCTTGCGCAGCCCGATCTCGCGGGTGCGCTCGGCCACGCTCACCAGCATGATGTTCATGATGCCCACGCCGCCCACCACCAGCGAGATCGCCGCAATGGTGACAAGGAACATGTTAAACCCTGCGATGATGCCGTTGACCGTCTGGATCAGCTGGCCGAGGTCAATGATCGTAAAATCATTGTCCTGGTAGGTCAGCCGGTGGCGCTCGCGGATGATCTCGGTCACCTGGCGGATGGCCTCGGCGGACTGGTTGGCATCCACCGCCTGGATGGTGGCGGTGTTGATATCCACCCGCGAGGACATCTGGTTGCGGAACAGGCGCTCCTTGCCAGTCTGGTAAGGCACATACACTGTCACCCGCGTGTCGGAGAACGGGCCGCCACCGCTAGATTTGTTGACCAGCACGCCCACCACATCGAAGGCCACGCCGTTGACCGAGATGCGCTGGCCCATGGCCTCGTTGGCACCGCCGAAGTAGTCCTCGGCGATGCCCTCGCCGATCACCGCGAGGCGCATGGAGGCGTGGTTCTCGTCATCGGTGAAAAAGCGGCCTGGCCCCAGCGTATTCTCGCTGATGGCGAAAAAGCTAGGCGTCACCGCCCGCACCGAGTGGGTGGCGCGCTTGCCGCCCGCCGAGATCGGCAGGTTGTCGCTCCAGTCGTAGGAGATAGCCTTCACCGCCGGGGCCACGCCCGGCTGGCCCACGGCCTCGATATCGGCGGCGGTCAGACGCGCGGACAGCGCCACATCGGCCTTGCGCGTATTGACGAAGGGCGCGGCGTAGAACACACCCACCCCGAAACTGGCAAACTGCTGGTCGAGAAAGGTGCGCAACCCCTGGCCGATCGCCAGCATGCCGATCACCGAGGCCACACCGATGATGATGCCCAGCATGGTGAGCAGCGAGCGCAGCTTGTTGGTGCCCAGCGCCGTGAATGCGATTCGGAACGACTCAAGAATATGCATCTGCGAAGCCCTCTGGCCTGCAAGGCGCACGCCGCCCCACGCCTCCAGCAAAGCTGGCGCTCGGCAGGGGCGCGGCGCGGCGCGTGCGGCTCTCTACAATCTGGCGTGGCCCACCCAGGCAGCTAGGCGTGGGTCTCCAGCAGCGCGCCCGAGGTCGCGGGCGCGGGGATGATGATCCGGTCGTGCACCGCCACGTCGCTGGAGATAGCGCCGTCGCGGATGCTGATCGTGCGGTTGGCGTGGCGGCCCACCTCGGCGTCGTGCGTCACCAGGATGACGGTGATGCCCTGCTCGCGGTTGAGCTGCTGGAAGATGCCCATGATCTCCTCGCCCGTGCGCGAGTCGAGCGCGCCGGTCGGCTCGTCGGCCATGATGATGCGCGGCTCGTTCACCAGGGCGCGGGCGATGGCCACGCGCTGCTGCTGGCCGCCCGACAGCTCGTTGGGCTTGTGGCCGAGCCGCTCGCCCATACCCACCGCCGTGAGCGCGGCCACCGCGCGGGCGTGGCGATTGCCAGGGGTGTCGCTATAGAGCAGCGGCAGCTCGACATTGCGCACTGCCGATGTGCGCTGCAGCAGCATGTACTGCTGAAAGACAAAGCCGATCTTCTGGTTGCGGATGGCGGCCAGCTGGTTGTCATTTAGGCTGCCGACATCGACACCATCCAGAAAGTAGCTGCCGGCGCTGGGCAGGTCGAGGCAGCCGATTATGTTCATCAGGGTCGATTTTCCTGACCCCGACGGCCCCATGATCGCCACCATCTCGCCCTCATCAATGGTCAGATCGACCCCGCGCAGCGCCTGCACCTCAAGATCGCCCATCTGGTAGACCTTGGTCAGCCCCCGAACCTCAATCAGCGCACTCATTGGCTCACCCCTGTCGTACGCGCCACGCTGGGCGCAAGGCTAATTCTCCATCGGGTTCATCACCGAGCTGGCTTCGGCGACCAGCACGGTGTCACCCGCCTTCAGGCCGCTTGTCACCTCGGCAAACTCGGTGTTGGTCAATCCCAGCGTCACATCGCGGCGCTCGCTGGCTGGGCGGCCTGTGGCAGGGTCGGGCTGGCCGGATGAGGGTACCCAGACATAATTCTTGCCATTTTCAATCTGTATGGCGCGGCGTGGCACGAGCACCGCATCCGTCTTCTGCTGGGTGATAATGTCCACCGACGCGGTCATGCCCGACATCACATGGCTGTCACCAGGCGTGATGTTGACTGTGACCTCGTAGGTGGTGGTGCCCTGGGTGTTCTTGGTGGCCACAGGTGCGATGCTCGCCACTACACCCGTGATATCGCTATCGGGCATGGCATCGAGCGTGATGCGGACGGCTTGCTTGGGCGCAACCTGGGCGATATCGAGTTCGTCGATGGGCACATCGATATGATAGGCGCTCAAATCCGCAAAGTCAATCGCGCCGCCACTGCCGCTGCTGCTCGTGCTGCTCGACGAGCTGACCGAGCCGCTCGATGGCTCGCCGACTTGGATATTGATCTTGGCCACAGTGCCGTCGAAGGGCGCGGAAAGGGTGGCCTGCTCCAGGTTGCGCTGGGCGCGCTTGAGCGCGGCCTCGGCGCGGGCCACGCCAGCCTCGGCGGTGGCCAGATCGGTGGCCAGCGGGCCAGCGGTGAGCTTGGCCAGCGCCGCCTCGGATGAGGCCACGCCAGCGCGGGCAGACGCGAGGCTGCCGCTGCGATTCGCGCCAGTCAGCCGATCCAGCTCGGCCTGGGCGCTGGCCACCTGGGCGCGCGCGGCGGCCAGCTCGTCGGCCTTGGCCCCGGCGTTCAGCTCATCCATGTCGCCCTGGGCCTTGTCCAGCTGCTGCTGGGCGCTCTGCACGCCCACGATCTCGTTCTGGCGCGCGGTGTCGTAGGCGGCCTGAGCCTGGGCCACCGCCGACTCGGCGTTGTGCAGCGAGGTCTCGGCCTGCACATAGTTGCTGTAGTACTGCTGGCGCGCGCCATCGTTCAGGGTGTTGGCGCTCTTCTTGCCGTCGGCGCCGGTCACGCTGGGGTTCACCGGGTCGCGCCCGGTCTCCTGCACGTAGTCCCAATTGTGCTTGGCCACGCTGTAGGCGGCCTGGGCCTGCGACAGCGAGTTGACGGCCTGATCGAGCGAGGCCTTGGCGTTGGTCTTGGCCTGCGAGAGGCTGTCGCGCTGATTCTGCAGGTTGGCCTGGGCCTGATCGAGCGCCGACTGGTAGCTGCGCTGATCGGCGGACTTCGGGCCAGCCTCAAGCTGAGCCAAAGCCTCTTTGGCCTTGGTCAGGTTGGCCTTGGCCGCGTCGATGTCGGATTTGGTGACGCTGCCCACCGTCTGGGTATACTGGCCACGGGCCTGGTCGAGCGCGGCCTTGGCCTGGGCGATCTCCTCGGGGGTGGCCCCGGCCATCAGCTTGTCGTACTCGGCCTTGGCCTGCTTCAGGTCGGCCTGGGCGCTATCGACCGCCAGCTCTAGGTCGGCCGTATCGAGCTGGGCGAGCGGCTGGCCCGCCTTCACCGCATCGCCCTCTTTGACAAAAATCTGCTTCACGGTGCCGGTGGTGGAAAACTGAAGCCCCGCCTCGCTCGCGGCGGCCACATTCCCCGTGCCGCTCACCGATGCGTCGATGGTGCCGCTGGTGACCTCGGCGGTCTTCCACTTGGATGCGGCCAGCTGCTCTGCTGCCGTGCGCGCCGACGACTGGGCCAGAAAGGCCCCGCCGCCGCACAGCCCCACCAGCACCAGGCCCACGATCCCGCCGATGATCCACCGCCTGTTCCCACGACCTTTTTTCCGCTCTGTTGCGACTGCCGCCATGTGTTTAGTCGCTCCTCTGCTAAAAACAATAGCTGCCCTAACCTGTGTGTTTTGACGCCATCGCGCTATATCGGGTTGCACATTTCTACACACGTCCTTCATATCTCATACTTTTGTATGATCTCGGGCAGCATTCGTAGATCTTGTGCTCTGCTCTCATAGCTCCGGATCGCAGCACGGAACCATGTACGCCGAGCGGCGACGAAAGATGCAAAAAGGCGGTGGCGAGATCATGATGATCTCGCCACCGCCAGATTCATAGCTGTTTAGCGCGGGCTACTCGGTGGGGCGCACCTGCCCCTTGCGGCTACCAACGTCGTTGGTGGCCTCGCGCTCGGCCTCGTCGCTGGCCGCGTCGCCGGTGTAGCGGGCCGGGGCCACCGGGGCCACCACGCCGCCGGTGTTGGCGGTGCCCACGATCACCGGGGCGCTGGCCTGCTCGTCCCAGTCGTAGCGCGCGCCGTCGCCGTAGATCCGCGCGCCGCTGCGGCGCTCGCCGGAGACGATCGGACGGTCGTCGTTGGCGCCGCTCATCACCGGGTCGCGGCCAACCTGGCGCTCGTACGAGCTGGCCTTCGTGGTATCATCGTCGGTGGCCTCCTCGCCGATGGCGTCGCCAGCAGCGCCAGCCGCCGCGCCGGTGGCCGCGCCAGCGATGCCGCCGATCACGGTGCCCACCGGGCCGCCTACCGAGCCGATCGCCGCGCCGGTGGCCGCGCCAGCCGCCGTGCCGGTGGCCGTGCCAACCTTGCTGCTGCGCTCCCAGGCGTTACCATTGGGGTCGAAGCGCTCCCAGCCCTCCGAGCGCCACTCGCCGCCGCGCTCGTCGATGTCGATCGCACCCTGCTGGCGCAGCACGCTGTAGGTCTGGCCCACCAGCGAGTCGTCGACGTGGGCCACCACCAAGGTGCCGCCACGGCGCAGGCCCTCGGCGTAGTAGCTCGCATCCTCCTCGGGGATGCCCGCGCCCACCAGTGCGCCCAGCAGGCCGCCGCTCACCGCGCCGATGCCCGCGCCCACCAGGGTGGTGGTGCCAGCAGCGCCCAGCGCCGCAGCCAGCGGGCCGACGGCCAGCACCGGGCCGACGCCCGGGATGGCCAGCGCGCCGATGCCCACCAGCAGGCCCAGCGCCCCGCCCAGCACACCGCCGCCGATCGCGCCGGTGGTTGCGCCGGTAGCGGCGCTGTCGGTGCTGCTATTATCAACCAGGGTGTTCACATCGTTATCGGTCTCGCCACGGGCAAGCACGCTCAGCTGATCGCGCGGGATGCCCAGGTCGGTCAGGTGCTGGATGCTATGCAGGGCGGCCTCACGCGTATCGAACAGGCCAACTACTGTCTTCGTCATGGTATCGCTCCTTCATTGTGTTCTGCCGCCGCCACGCCATTGCGGCTGCGGCCTTTCGCTCCATGTTCCTGCCAAGCTCTTATGCAAGAACATTGCCACCATCATCGCGTGAGCTATCTACACCCCTAGATACCCTCTAAAATCCTTCCAGACATACTCGGCAAACAACCAGCGCTAGCACCCGCCGCCTAGGCCGCACGATCCGGCCTAACCCGCACGCGGCAACATGACGATATCGTTAGACAAACGACGCGGGCGTTCATCACAGCCAGCATCTTTTTCCGCTATAGTTACTATGGCTTCTACCGCAGCAGCCGATGTGACAGGAGACCAATCGCTGTGATAAATGTGATGTTCATGCAGTCGCAGTCGTTCTACGGGGCCGACTCGGAGCTGCACGCGCAGCTCTTACGCTATATGGATCGCTCGCAGGTATCGCTGAGCGTGGCGCTCACCCAGGCCCTGCGCGAAACGCCCGAGATCTCGGCCAAGCTCTACTTCGAAAAAATCCCGGGCATCGTGGTGCGGCCAACCGAATTTGGCCGATCGCGTGAGGACATGCGCGGCGCTGGCGACTACGCGGCCAACCTGGTGCGCACCTTCGGCGGGCTGCTGGGGCTGGCGGGCTTCATCCGCGCCCACCGCATCCAGGTCATCCACGGCACCGAGAAGCCGCGCGACGCCTTCTATGGCACGCTGCTGGCCAAGCTCACCGGCGCGCGCAGCGTGGTGCACATGCACGTGAGCTACGGCGACTGGCTGGCATCCAACGTGAAGTGGGCGCTGCGCAACGCCGATGCGATCATCGCCGTGTCGCCCTTCTCGGCCAAGTCGATTGTGGATGCGGGGTTCGCTGCGGGCAAGGTGCACACCGTGCTGAACAGCCTGGATCTGGCCAGCCAGCGCTGGAACAGCCGCTCGACCGCGCGCGAGGTGCGCGCCAGCCTGGGCATCCCCGAGGGCGCGGTGGTGATGGGCGTGGTCTCGCGGCTGTTCCTCTACAAGGGCCACCGCGACTTGCTCGACGCCCTGGCCCGCGTCAAGGATCAGATGCCCGACTACCGGCTGGTGATTGTGGGCGAGGACGACCCGCGTGCCCACCCCGGCGGCGGCAGCTTCACCGAGGAGCTGAAGACCCAGGCCGCCGAGCTAGGCATCAGCCAGAACATCATTTTCACTGGCTTCCGCACCGACATCCCCCAGCTGATGGAGAGCTTCGACATGTACACCATGCCATCCTGGGAAGAGCCGTTTGGCATGGTGTATATCGAGGCAATGGCGCTGAACAAGCCGGTGGTGGCGTGGCGGCAGGCCGGGCCAGAGGAGATCGTGGTAGATGGCGAGACCGGGTTCCTGCCCGCGCCCAAAGACATCGAGGCGCTCGGCACATGCATCCTCCAGCTGGCCCAGAGCGCCGAGCTGCGCGCGCAGTTTGGCCGGGCTGGCCGCCAGCGGGTCGAGGATTATTTCTCGTCGAAGCGCATGTGCGCCGACGTGGTGTCGATCTACCAGAGCATCGTGGGGCGACCATAGGCCGCATGAAAAACGCCGCCTACCAGCGGGGCTGGTGGGCGGCGTTCGCGATCGTGTGGGGAGGCGCTAGAGGCCAAGCTCGCTGGCCTGGGCAGGGATGAGGCTGCGCACCAGATCGATGAACTCATCGATAAAAAATGGCTTCGAGACGAAGCGGTTGACCCCGGCGCTGGTGGCCTCGCGGCGGATCGTCGCGGTGTCGTAGGCCGTCACCAGGACCGTGGGAATGGTGGAGCCCTCCTGCTTGATCTCGCGGATGAGATCCAGCCCATTTTTGCCACGTAGATTATAGTCGCTCAGCAGAAGATCGTAGTGATGTTCGTGAAAGAGGGCCAGCGCCTCCTCGGCGGTGAAGGCGTGGTCAATGGTGTGAGTGATACCCAGATCACGAAGACCGAGCTTGATGACATTGGCGATCCCGCCGTCATCCTCGATAAGCAAAAGCCGGATCTGTTTCGGCTGGGTCATGACAATACCCTTCCAATCCTCATTGTGCCCGCAGCCCGCCATTGAGCACGGGCCATAATGGTACCATAGGCGCTAAGGCCACACAAATGAATAATATGTCATCAAGCTCGTCTACACGCCACTCATTTTGGCGCTACCTCACCGCCACTCTGTTCTGGTTTTACGCCGTCCTGCTGCCAGGATCGATCGTACTGGTAGCGCTAGATCGCGTGCCCACGTGGGGCCTGGGCTTCGGCGGGGTGCTGCTGGTACTACAGGGCGGCGCAATGCTGGCCTGGATGGCCTGGGGCTACGGGCGGGCGGGCCTGGCAGCAGCGCTGCTGGTGCTGGCGCTGGGCTTTGGGGTGGAGTACCTGGGCGAGACCAGCGGGGTGCCCTTCGGGCGCTACCGCTACACCGAGCAGCTGCAGCCGCAGCTGCTGGGCGTGGTGCCGCTGCCCATCACCATGGCCTGGCTGATGTCCTCCACCGCCGCCTACGAGATCGCGCGGCAGATCGCGCCTGGGCGGGGCCGCACGCTGCAGCTGCTCGCCGCCGCGACGCTCATCCTGCTGCTCGACCTGCAGATCGAGACGGTGGCCACGCAGATCAACCGCTACTGGGAATGGATCGACCACGGCCCCTACTATGGCGTGCCGACCGCCAACTTTGTGGCCTGGTGGTGCGTAGGCCTGATCATGAGCTGGGCGCTCGGCGCGCTGCTGGGCACGCGCAAGCCCGCCGCGCAGGCGGCAG
This sequence comes from Chloroflexia bacterium SDU3-3, assembly GCA_009268125.1. NCBI lineage: Bacteria > Bacillati > Chloroflexota > Chloroflexia > Chloroflexia bacterium SDU3-3. The sequence continues at coordinate 187,928 of WBOU01000010.1, forward strand.
CCTACCGCCCCAGCGACCGCTGGCTGCAGCGACATCTGCCCCCGTGGGGCTGGCTGCGGCGCGCTGCCCAGCGCTACCGCGCCCACGAGATCTGGCTCTTCCATGCGCTGCCGCTGCTGCTCTACACGCTCTCCACCGTTATGTTCACTATCGTAAATGCGGCGCGGGGCTACCTGGCGGCCAGCGCCATCGGCCTGCTGGTGCTGGTCGCGCTTAGCGCGCTGGCCGTGGGCGAATGGCGGCGGTCAGCGCGTCGCTCAGGCGGTTGATGCCAGGGATGCCACCCATGAGCAGGCGGTAGCCCTGGGTCTGGCCTGCGTTCACCTCGTCGCGCAGGGCATCCACCTGGGCGGTAAGGCTGGCGCGCACGTCGCGCAGCGCGGCGCGCTCGCCCGCAGGCGCGGCGTGGGGCGGCCCGCAGCGGATGAACAGCTCGGGGCGCTGCTCGTTGCGGAACTCGTAGCGCAGCGCCACCGGCCAGATGCGCGCGCCGCCCGCCCGCTGGGCGACCGTGGCCACCCCTGGGTAGATGCGCAGCGGGCGCTGATCGTTGGGCAGTATTTCACCCTGCGGGAAGATCCACAGCACGCGGTCGCGCCGCTCGGCCAGCCGCCGCGCGATATAGGCCACCGAGCGCCGCGCCTGCTCGCGATCTTCCAGATCGACCGAAAACACCCCCAGCCATGTAAAAAACTGATAGCGGCGCAGCTGGCGCACATCCATCATCAGGTAGGGCTGGAAGGTGCGGCGCAGCAGCTTGCGCTGCAGCAGCATGGCGGCGTAGCCATCCCACCACGACACGTGGTTCATGGCGCAGATCAGCGGGCCGTCGGCGGGGTGGGGCAGCGGGCCATCGAGCTTCAGCCAAACGCGGCTAAAGCTGCGGCGCGTAGGCCACTCGATCAGCAGTCGGTAGACCAGCTCCTCGCCCAGCCGCCAGTGGCGCGCGGGGATGGCGGGAAGCGGGGCCACATCGGGGTGGGGAGCAGACATGGGCGCTACCTCGGCGCTCGGCGCAGCCAGCCACGGCGCTCGGCGATCTCCACCGGCCAGAGCAGGGCCGCCGCCAGCAGCAGCCAGGGCGCGAGGCCCAGCGGCTCGCTCGACTCATCCGCCGCCGATGCTGTGGGCGCACCCGCAGCATCGGCAAGCCTGCCGCCGCCGCTGGCCGCGCTGATCTGCGCCAGCAGCGCATCGCCACCTGTGACGGGCAGGTACTCGGCAGGGTAGGGCTGCACATAGCCGATGCTGACCGCGCGCTGCTCGCCGTCCTTCAGCTGCGTTATGTCCACCGCATAGGCACCATCACTCGGCAGCACCACGGTCTCGGTGTAGCGGCCTGGGGCCACCTGGCGCAGCGTGACGCGGTGCAGCGTACCATCGGGCATGGTGATGGCAGCCTGGGTGTCGGCCAGATCGACGGTGGCCCCGCCGGGGTTGAGCGAGTCGACGCTGATCACCACGCCCTGGGCGCTGGCCGTGGCGCGGGCCTGGGTTAGGCCGCTGTCGGCGTCGGGCAGGGTGTAGCGGATGATGTCGGCCCAGAATCGGCCATACTCATCCCAGTTCGACCAGTTTGGTGCCCAGGGCGTCTCGACGCTGGGCGTCCAGGCCACGGCGCGGCCCAGGCCATACTGCCAGACCGCCAGCACCGGATCCTCCTCGGGCGACTTGAGCACCAGCTCGGCCTGGGGTTTGAGCGTGGTGGCCACATAGCCGCCCAGCTGGGGCAGGCGATAGGCGGGAAAATCGCGCAGCAGCGGGTGCGGTGCGATCTGCGTGGCGCGGAAATCGCCCTCGAACTGCGGCTCGGCGCGGGCGATCTCGCTCTCCAGCAGCGTGAGGCGCGGGATGTCGTCGGCGGATGCGGCGAAATAGTAGCGCCCCGCCCCCCAGCTGGCCAGCAGCTGCAGCAGCTCGGTGTCGGCATCGCTGCCGATCGCGATGGTGGAAAGCGTGATATCCATCGTGCGGGCCTGCTCGACCAGCTGCTTATAGAGCGGGTACTCGTCGGTGAACGAGCGCCCGTCGGTCAGCAGCACAGCGTGGCGCACCGTGCTGGGCTGTGTGGCCAGCTGGGGCAGCGACTCCTGCAGCGCGGCCAGGATGTCGGTGCCGCCGCCCATGGCCAGCGTGCCGATCTCCTCCTGGATCTGGGCGACGCTCAGCCCGGTGCCAATCTGCTGAAACGGCACCGTCCAGCTCACGCCGGTGTCAAAGGTCAGCACCCCAATGCGGTCCTCATCGCGCAGCGAGTCGGTGGCCAGCATGGCCGCCTCCTTGGCCATGTCGAACTTGGATGGTGCGGCCCCACCCATGCTGGCCGAGCGATCGATCACCAGCAGCATGGCCACATCGGCGCGCTTGGGGCGGGGCGGCGGGTCCATCTGCACCGGCAGCACCTCCTCAAGCGGGGTGCCCTTGTAGGCCCCCAGCGTGAAGCTGGCCCGCCCGCCCGTGGCCACCAGGCCGCGCCCCTCGCTGCGCACAAACTCGCGCAGCGCCGCCATCTGGTCTAGGGTCATCTCGCCCGCGCTCACATCCACCAGCACCACGCCGTCGAACTGATCGAGCACATCCATCTGCGCGGGCAGCGAGCGGGCCTGGATGACCTGGGTCTGCACGCCTGCGCTGCGCAGACCCACGCGCAGCGGCGCGGCCCCGCCGCCCACGCCCTCCACCAGCAGCACGTTGGGCGGCGCGGCCACCAGCGCCGTGGCCGAGGCGCTGTTGTTGCGCGGCTCGGCGTCGGGCTGTGCGGTCACCTGGGCCGTCAGACGCATCACACCCTGGGCGGTGGCGCGGGTGGTGAAGCTCACCTGCTGCTCGCCGCCGGTGAGCGCGATCTGCTGGGCAGCCAGCACAGTTTCCCCCTCGGAGAGCTGGATCTCGCCGGTGGCCTGGCCGGTGCTAGACACCGTCACCACCGCGTCGAACTCCTCGCCCTGGCGCAGCGTGGCGGGGATATCCAGCGCAGACACCCACACCTCGGCGGCGGCGCTGGTGGCGTAGCCCGCCGTATCCACCGGGATGCCCCGCGCCCCAAGCGAGCGCGCCTCGGCCAGGGCGTCGCCCTGGGTCTGGCCGCCATCCGAGAGCAGCACCACGCGCCCCTGGCCGCCGCCGATCAGGCCGCCCGCCGCGCGCAGGGCCGCCGCCAGATCGCTGGCGTCGGCATCCACCTGATCGGGCGCGGCGGCCTGATTCTTCCCAAACAGCAGCAGGTGGGCCGAGTCATAGGCCGCACCATCGCGCCGCATGATCGCCTGGGCACGGGCCAGCAGCACCGCGCGGCCCTGGTCGCCCAGGCTGGCCGACTGATCGGCCAGCACCACCAGCGCGCCGTGGGCCATGGTCTTCTGGGCCAGCACCGGATCGGCCAGCGCCAGCACGACCAGGGCCAAAATCCCCAGCCGCAGCGCGAGGGCCAGCGCTGCCGTGCGACCTCGGCGCGAGCGCCAGATCAGCACGGCGATAGGCAGCAGCAGCAGCAGCAGCAGGGCCAGCGGTGTGCGAAATATCATAATCCCCTAGAAAAGCGCATATGCGGCATCACCGTGCGGCGAGAGGCCGATGGATATAGAGCCACTCGAAGATCAGGATGGCGGCGGCCAGCAGCGCCAGCCCCGGCCAGAGGTCGGTGGTGCGGCGCAGCAGGCCGCCCTGGGCGGCAGCCGCAGCGCTCAGCGTGGGCGCGGGCTGCTGGCGCAGGCTCGACTCTGCCGCCGCACCGGCGTTCACCGCGATCTTGCCACGGTAGCGCTCGCCGCTGGGGCCGCGCTCGATCAGGTCGTACCAGCCCGCCTGGGCCAGCGGGCCAAGCGTCACCGAGGCCCCGCCCGGCATGCGCTGCACTTGACCGTTGGGCGCAACCAGCTCCACCGTGGTGGTGCGCGGGTCGGGGCGCAGCACCATGGTCGCGCCCGCCACCAGCGACGCGGGCGGCGCGGTGGGGGCCAGATCGCGCAGGGTGCGCGACACCAGCAGCGGGAAGGCCAGCCGCGTGGCGATATTGCCCTGGTGGATGTCGAACGACCAGATCGCTAGGCTGCGCCCGTCGACCTGCCCGCGCTGGATCAGCGGGGTCTCACCAGCGCGCAGCAGGGTGGCGGTGCCGCTGTACGGCTCCACGCCGCGCACCAGCCCAAAGTTCACCCCGCCCAGCCCCAGCCCGCCCAGCAGCGATCCGCCGGTCTCCAGCGTCTCGCCGCTGATATCGACTGGCTGAGCGGCGATGCCCGGCAGCAGCGCGCTGGTCGGCGGGTAGATCGCCAGCGCCGCGCCCGCCGGCCACTCATTCGGCAAGAACGTATCAAACACCGTCACATCCACATCCTGCTGGGCGGCATATTGGCTGGGCGGCACATAGGAAACCTGCGCCCCCGGCACCGCCTTGAGCGCCCGCTGAAGCGGCTCGGCGTCCTCGGCCACCAGCAGCACGCGGATGGGCCGCTCGGGGGCCAGGCTGAGCACAGCGGTGTCGTCATCGGGCAGGGCGTCGCCGCCGTCCAGCTCCAGCCGCAGGGCGTCGCCGCCTGCGGGCAGCGTCCAGGTCTGCTCGGCCTCGGCGTTGGCCGCGATCTGCACAGGCCGCGCATCCAGCGCCTCATCGCCGGAGAAAAGCCGCAGCATGCCATCAAATGAGGAATCGCCATAGTTGGCCACGCGAGCGTAGACCTGGGTCTTGCCACCTGCCGCCCGCGCCGCAAACGCGATGATCGCCCGATTCGCCGCCGCGCCGCCGATCTGCTGCCAGTCAATCGGGGCTGCCGCCACATAGGCGTCGGGGCGCGGGCCGCCGCCGTCGGTCAGCACCACGATCCGCGCGGTGTGCTGTGCGTCCACCGCCGCATCGGCCAGGGCCAGGGCAGGCCCCATGTCTTGCACGGTACCGCCGGGGCGCAGCTGGCCCAGCGCGGCCTCGGCGGCGGCGCGGTCGCCCTGGGCCACCACCTGGGGCACGCTGCCCGCCGCGATCAGCGTGGCGCTGCCGCCGGGGGGCAGCGTGCCCAGCAGCGCGCGGGCGCGGCCCACGGCCTGGTCGAAGCGGGTCGAGCTGCCATCCCGGGCGGCCATGCTGGTGGATGTGTCGATCACCAGCACCAGCTGGGTGGCCTGGCCCAGCGGCGCGGCCAGCAGCTGCGGGCGGGCCAGCGCCAGCGCCAGCAGCAGCGCGGCCAGCAGCTGCAGCAGCAGCAGCGGCGAGATCGGTAGCTGGCTGAGCCGCTGCCCGCCCTGGGGGCGCGGCAGATCGCGCCAGTGCAGCAGGCTGGGCACCACCTGGCGGCGGCGGCGCTCGCGGATGATGTGCAGCAGCACGATCACGGGCAGCGCCAGCAGCGCCAGCAGGCCTATGGGAAGGAGAAACTGCATGTGCATTGAAAAGGGCGGGCGACCCTGCGCCGCTCCGCCCGCTAGCGAACCATCCGGCGGAGCCGCAGGTAGGGCAGCACCGCGCGCTCAAAGGGCCAGTCGGCCAGCACCTGCACGTAGGATGCGCCGTAGCGCCCGCAGGCCTCGGCGATCTCGCGCTGCCAGCGCTCCACGTTCTGGCGATACTGCTGGAGCGCAGCCTCATCCAGCTGCACCGCGATCCGCTCACCGGTCTCGGCATCCTCTAGATCGACCAGGCCGCCTAGCGCGGGCGACAGCTCGCCCGCCTCAAGCGTGTGGGCCACCAGCACCTGCCAGCGCGGCGGCGTCAGCGATCGCAGCCCCTCGGACAGGGTGTCGGCGGGCGCGGCCAGCAGATCCGAGCAGATCACCAGCAGGCCGCCGCGCTCGTGCTGGCGGGCGTAGCCGCGCAGCACATCGGCCAGCGAGGTGGCGCTGGCCGGGGCCAGCCGCTCGATGAAGCGCAGCAGCTCGGGGGCGCGCCCCTTGCCCTGCGCCGGGCCGAAGCCAGCCAGCCGCGCGGCGCTGAACGGCGTCACCCGCACGCGGTCGCTGTGGGCCAGGGCGATGTAGCCCACCGCAGCGGCAAACTGCTGCGCGGCCACCAGCTTGCTGGGCGCGCCATAGTCCATGGAGCGCGAGCAGTCCACCAGCACGTGCACATCCACATCCTGCTCGGCCTCGCCCAGCTTCACCACCACCTGCTCGTGGCGGGCGTAGGCGTTCCAATCCACGGTGCGGTAGTCGTCGCCGGGGCTGTAGGGCCGGTGCTCGCTGAAGATCGCCATGGGCAGCTGGTGGCGGCTGGGGTGCTCGCCGCTGTTGGGGTTGCCCTGCAGCGAGCGGCTGGCATCGACCGTCAGGCGCTCCAGCCGCCGCAGCATAGCCTCGTTCGCGCGGAACGGCCCGCCACGGCGCGGCGCGGCGCTGGCGGGCGCGCCCCTACGGCGTAAAATAGTCTTGAACCACATCGCGCTCCTCCGCCGGTACCCGCAGCGGGTCGGCCCCGATGGCTGCCTGCTGCTGCTGTCCACTCTGCCCGCCCTGGCCGCTCTGCGAGGGCACCACCTCGGCGGTGGTCGGCTGCTGGTCGCTCGATCCCGCGCCCTCGGCGTTCTCGCCCTGGGCATCAAGCTCAAGCGGACTGCCGTTGCTGCTCAGGTTGGGCATATCCGTCTCGCGCTGCTCGCCTGCGGGCGCATTGCCCGTGCTGCCGGGGCTGGGCGCGCCGCCCTGCTGATCGCCTTGGTCGCCCTGCTGATCGCCCTGCTGATCGCCCTGGTCGCCCTGGCTGGCCTGCTGCTGGGGCTGCTGGGGCTGCTGCGACTGCTCCAGCGCGCTGGCCAGATCCTCCAGCGCCTGCGCCGAGGCCGTGTCGCCGCGCAGCAGGTTGCCCGCGCTCTCGCGCAGCTGCGAGGCCAGCTCGGGGCTGCGCTCGCCAATCTGGTCGGCGGCCTGCTCCAGCCCGCGCGAGAGGTTGCGCCGCGTCTGCATGGAGATCTGCCCGGCCTGGTCGGCCAGCTCGCGCAGGGTCTGCGCCGCGCCGCCCACATCGCCCTGGTCGAGCGCCTCGGCGGCGGGCCGCGTGACGCCCTGGCCGCGCAGCGCGTCGGCGATCGGGCCGAGCAGCGCCGGGTCGGCCTGGCTCGGCTGGCTGCCCGCCTCGCTTCCGGCGGCCCCGCCCTGCTCGCCCGCCTGCGGCCCGCCCGCATCCGGCGTGGGCTGCGCGGCCTCGATCTGCTGCTGCTGCTCGGGGGTCACCAGGTTGGGCAGCGGGGCCAGCGCCGCCGCGTCGGCGTGGGGCGAGATCGACCACAGCAGGCCCATGCCGCCCAGCATCAGCAGCATGGCCCCCAGCATGATCGCGTCGCTCAGGGGCGCGGCCTGCTGCCGCGCGATCTGGCGGGCCACCAGCGTGATCGTCTGCGCCGACTCGGCCACCACCCGCGCCGCCAGCGACCCGCTCGGCTGGCGCTCGCGGGCCAGCTCCAGCGCGGTGGCCAGCTGCTCATCCAGGTGAAATCGCCGATCGAGCCGCCGCGCGGCCTGGGCCAGGCCCAGCCGCATGCGCGCCATCGCCACGCCCGCCGCCAGCAGCACCGCCAGCGAGAGCAGGCCCAGCAGATCGGCCCGCAGCGGCCAGCCCATGATCAGGTGCCCGCCCAAGCCAGCGCACCAGATGCCCGCCGCCACCCACAGGGCGCGCAGCCCGCTGCGCAGCAGCTGCCGCCGCCAGCGCTCGCGGGCAAGCGCATCCAGATGTTGGCCAAGTGTTCCACTCATAGGCGTTCTTCCTCAGTGCTATGGCTCACCACGCGTCGGCCTCCACCACGGCGAGCCGCCGCCAGATGCTGGCCATCACGCCCAGCGCGCCCAGCACCAGCAACCCCAGGCCCAGCCACGACTGGTACTGATCCAGCGTGGCGCGCATCAGCAGGGCCTGCTGGGCGCTGGCGCTATTGCCCAGCGCGGCGAACTCGGCGGCGGCGCGGTCGGCGGCGGCGCGGGCCTCGGGGTAGCGCAGCCCATCGGCCAGCGCGCCCGCCTGATCCAGGGCGCTCTGCGCGGCCTGCCCCCGGCTGGCCCTCGCGGCGTACTCGCCCAGCACCGCATCCTGCATGGTGTCGCCCAGGCCAGCGTAGGCCTGCTGGGCCTGCTGGGTGGCCAGCGCCGCGCCTGCGTAGTCGCCCGCCTCAAGCTTGGCGCGGGCGTCGCTGGCCAGGGCCAGCGCCTGCTGGCCCTGCTTGGCCCGCTCCAGCAGCGCCTCGGCCTGGCCCGCCACCGCGCTCTGGTCGGTGGTGCGCAGCCACGCCAGCGCCTGCGTCAGCTCGTCGGCGGCCTCGGTGTAGCGCGCCTCGCCCAGCAGCTGCTGGGCGTGCGAGAGATCGTAGGCCGAGATGGCGTTGCGCCGATAGCCGCCCGCCAGGTACTCGGGCAGCCAGTCGCGCCAGGCCTTCTCCAGCTGGTCGGCGGGCATGCCGTAGGTGCGCTCAAGCGCAGATCGGTAGCCGGTGCTGCTGGCGCTGGTGGTCAGAAAGCTGCGGAAGGTGGCAAAGGTGTACTTCTCGATCAGAAATGCGGTGATCGACAGGCTCTGGGGGTAGCTCACCTCGGAGTGGTCGTAGAACATCTGCCGGTCATCCAGGTCGCTCCAGCGCATCAGCGCGTCGTTGGCCACAGCCCGCCGCAGCAGGCTGACCCGCGTCTCTAGCTCGGGCGCGGCGTGCTCGACATACTGCGCGATGCCCTCCTGAAACAGCACGTTCAGGCGGTTCCCCGACAGATCCGAGGCGACAATATGGGTCAGCTCGTGGCGCACGTTGTTCTGCACCTCGGTCTCGCTCTGGCGCGCGGTCTGCGAGACCACCACCACCACCTCGTGGCGCTGGTAGTCGGCGTGGGCCACGATGCCCTGCAGGCCAGCGGCCAGCGGGTTGACCGCCACGTAGCTGTCCCAGGTGGGGTAGAGCCGCAGCGATATGGGCGTGGCCACCTGGTGCCCGAAGATCGCGGATGTCTCGTCGTAGATCGCGTCGGCGAAGCCAGCGTAGGTCTGGGCGGTGGCCTCATCGCCTGCGGCGTAGAGGATGGCGAACGACCTCGTGCGCAGCTCGCGCCACTCGGTTGTCTGGGCGAATGCGGCGTGCGGCAGCAGCATCGCCACCATGGCCGCCAGCAGAAGGCGAAGCAGATATCTCACGAGGACCACCTCGTAGCCAGGAGTAGGGATAATCGACACGGGAAGTGTACCATACGCGCCGCCGCTTCAGCCTGAGACCCAGGTGAGACTCAAAGGCTCTGAGCGAGCCGTCTTACCACGCAGGTGCGAAGAATCTTCACCGCCCCAAAGCAACAACGCCATCCAACCCAGCCCAAAAACAGCAGAAAAAATGGCCTGCCAGCGCTGATCCCAGCATTCCCGCTTTGGTGATGATTATGGCCAGCAGGCATATGTCTGCGCCTTCGCCGGATGGGCGAGGCCGTCGGCATACATTCGCGGGCCACAATCACCTATTCCCGCCACAACCACAACCCTACCCACCTATCCCATGCGGCGAAGGTGCTACTCGTGCAAGCTGGCCCTATGCACGAACATCAGCCGTCGGATTTCGACACAGGAAGGCTACACATTGGGGGTTCCAAGGGGGCGATGCCCCCTGGCGGGGTTCCGAGGGGCTGGCCCCTCGGCGCCGCCCGCGCAGGGCATCCACCCACCAAACAAAAAGATCACCTTCATCGAAGCCGCAACCGGTCGACCCGACCGGGCAACACTTCAAGCATTGCCCACGGTCGGGCCGACGCAGAACCACTCCAAAAGTGACACCATGTGAGGGGCAGTGCCCAGACAGGGGCACCAACACGGCAGGGGAGTTCACCGCACCCGCCGCTAGATTTCCCCGCTGCGGCGCTGGCCCGCAGCCGATGTCAGGGCCATCTAGTGGTATAATAGCGCCCACATATGCCCGCTGGGCACTGTCGACAAGAGCCAGCATGGAGGATATAGATGCCTGCCCAATCACGTGCGCAGCGCCGCCGCGCGAATGCTGCTGCCCAGCAGCGCCGCCCGAGCGCGCCCCAGCCCTACGAGACCGCCGAACTGGCCGCCGATCAGGTGGCGACGCCGACCGCGCCGCTGGCGGCAGCGGCCCCAGCCCCAGCCGCATCCAGCCGCGTGGCCCGGCGGCTGCGCAGCGGCACGGCCCGCACCCCCGAGCCGATCGACTACACCAAGGAGTACGGCTTCGTGGCCAGCGACCTGCGCCTGATCGCGCTGTGGACGGTGCTGCTGTTCGTAGCGATGTTCGCCCTGTACTTCGCCCGCAGCAACGGCATGTTCTAGCGGGCGGCGCGGCGCGGGGCTAGGCCTCGCGCCGCACCTTCTCCTCTTTCGCCACGGGCGGGGGGCGCTTCCCCGGCCATACCCACCACACCAGCCATGGATCGCATTCAGAGCCGCGCCGCTCGCCTGCAGCGGCTAGAGCACAGCCTGTACAACGCCCCCCAGGGGCTGCGCGTCGTCGAGCTGGCCGAGCGCTGCGGCGTCGACCGCCGCACGATCTACCGCGACCTGCAGACGCTGGATGACATGGGCATCCCGGTGTGGGAGGCCGACAACCGCTACGGGATCGACCGCGAGTCCTACCTCTCGACGGTGCGGCTGAACCTGAATGAGGCGATCGCCCTGTTCTTCGCGGTGCGCCTGCTGGCCCACCACAGCGACGAGCACAACCCCCACGTGGTGGCCGCGCTCTCGAAGCTGGCCACCAGCCTGCCCGACTCCACGATCGCGCAGCATATCTCGCGCGCCGCCGAGCTGATCCAGTCGCGCCCGCTGCGCACCAGCTACATCCGCGTGCTGGAGGTGATCACCCGCGCCTGGGCCGACAAGCGCCCGGTGCTGCTCTCGTACCGCAGCGCCAGCGGCGAGACCACCGAGCGGGTCATCCACCCCTACTTCCTTGAGGCAGCCCGCAGCGAGCCTGCGTCCTACGTGATCGGCTACGACGAGCTGCGCGACGCCATCCGCACCTTCAAGATCGAGCGGATCGTGCGCGCCGACCTGATGGATGGCAGCTACGCCGTGCCCGAGGACTTCGACCCCTACGATTTTCTCTCGTCGTCGTGGAGCGTGATGAGCGAGCAGGAGGTGGAGGTGCTGCTGCACTTCAGCCCCGCCGTGGCCGACCGCGTGCGCGAGAGCATGTGGCACCAGAGCCAGCAGATCACCAGCACCGCCGACGGCGGCTGCGACATGCGGCTGTACCTGGGCGGCACCCGCGAGATCCGCGCGTGGGTGCTGGGCTGGGGCAGCGATGTGGAGGTGCTGGCCCCGCGCGAGCTGCGCGAGGATGTGGCGGCCCACGCGCGGCGCATGGCGGCCATGTACAGCCAGCGCGCCGCCGCCGCCGACTAGCCCCGACCCACAGCGCAAGGCACAAAAAACCCGGCCCCCGGCGCGTGTGCGCTGGGGGCCGGGCGGCGCGTGGGGCAGGGAAACTAGCCCTGCTCCTCCTCGCCGTAGATCTCCTGGAGCAGGCTGGGCTTCTTCGGCTCGGCCTTGCTCTTCTCGTCGCGGCGGCGAGCGGCCTCGGCCTGCTGCGCCTGCGAGTTCTGCAGGCGGCGCATGAAGCGGTCGACCTGGCCAGCGGTGTCGACGATGCGCTGCTCGCCCGTGTAGAACGGGTGCGAGTAGCTGGTCACATCGACGGTGGCCAGCGGGTAGGTGTTGCCGTCGCTCCAGACAATCGTCTTGTCGGTGCGGATGGTCGAGCGGACCAGGAACGTATCGCCCGAGGACAGATCCTTAAACACGACCGGGCGATAGTCTTTCGGATGAATATCTTTTTTCACAGCCTATGCTCCAAATATTTCGCGAGCGGCCAGCGCGCGCCGCGCCGCCGCAGCGCGCGACTAATCAGCGGCAACAGCCTCAGCGACCTCGGGCTGTGTCACCGGAAGCACGCTGACTTTCTTCTGGGTGCGCGAGAAGAAGCCGAAGGTGACGACGCCATCCACCTTGGAGTAGATGGTGTAGTCGCGGCCAAGGGCCACGCCGACGCCCGGCTTGATCTTCGTGCCGTGCTGGCGCACGATCACCTCGCCCGCCTTCACGTACTGGCCGCCGAAGCGCTTCACGCCGAGATACTGCGGATTGCTATCGCGGCCGTTGCGCGAGCTGCCAACACCTTTTTTATGCGCCATTGGAAACCTCCAGTAGTCAGTAAAGTTTGTGGTCTGTAGTCAGTAGACACATAAAAGCACTGACTACCAGATACTGCTTTTGTTACTTGCTCTCGATCCGGCTAATGGCGATGCGGGTGTACTTCTGGCGGTGGCCAGTGCGGCGGCGGTAGCGCTTCTTGTTCTTGAACTTGAAGATGATGATCTTATCGCCCTTGACTTCGCCGCTCACCACTTTCGCAAAAACTTTCGCTCCGCTCACGGTGGGCGTGCCGACCAGCGGCGTATCGCCGCCAAGCACCAGCACCTCACCCAGCTCGAACTCGCCCTCGGCGATGTCGCCCAGCAGGGCCACATCCAGAACCTGACCCTCTTCAACGCGGTACTGCATGCCGCGGTCTCGGATTATAGCGTACACGGTGCCACTCCCTATTCGGTCCGACACGAAAAAAGAGAGTGGTGTAGCCACCCTCACTGTCGTCACATTTCAAGCTGTTGCGCATTATAGCAAAGCGCTAGGCGGCTGTCAAATGGGCGCTGCGGCGCAGCCCCATGCGCCAAAAGAATCCTCTCTCAGGCGCGCCGCGCCGCTTCTGGCCAGGGCAGCGCCGCGCTACGCTGGTAGCGAGCGCACTGCCAGCCGCCCAGCTGCACCACGCCGCAGGGGGCGAAGCCATGCCGCTCGTAGTAGCTACAGAGCGCGGTATTCTGGCCCATGCAGTCCAGCCGCAGAAAGGCCCTGCCGCGCACTGCCGCCTGCTCGGCGGCCCAGGCCAGCATGCGCCCGCCCAGGCCCCGCCCGCCAGCGCTGCGCCGGATGGCCAGGCCATGCACATACAGCGCGTCGGGCGGCAGCTCGCCCCAGATCTCGGGGTCTTGCTGCTGCAGCGTGAGCGTGCCGACCGCCGCGCCGCCAAGCTCGGCCATGTAGATCTCGGCATGCTGCAGGCGGCGCTGGATCAGATCTGGCTCGGGGTAGCCCGGCCACTGGCGGATGCCGCGCCGCAGCAGCCACTGGCCCGCCTCGGCCATGATCTCGCCTATGGCGACGGCATCGGCCTGGGTGGCGCGGCGCATGACCAGCGCGTGGGCAGGGGTGGGTATGACCATGCTGAAGATCTCACCTCTCGGCTGGATAGGCGGCAAGCGCCCAGCCCAGCGCCTCCTCGGGCGTGGCGAAGCGCTCATCGAGCTGGGCCTCGTAGGCGGCGCGCAGCACCGCGCCCAGCGCTGGGCCGGGGGCGTAGCCCGCCGCCAGCAGCGCGCGCCCGGTGAGCAGCGGCTGGGGCGGCGCTATGGCCACGGCCAGATCGCGGGCGTAGGCCAGGAACGTGGCGGCGGGGTTCTCGGGCGGCAGCGGCGGGCGACCGCTGCGGTCGGCCTCCACCAGCTGCGCCCACTGCTCCATGGTGGCGGGCGCGAGCCGGGCCGCCAGCCGCCGCACAGTGCGCGCCCGAGGCTTCTCGAAGTGGCTCATATGCTCGCGCACCAGCGGCAGCACCTGCGCCACCACATGGGCGAACGCACCCATGCGCGCCAGCAGGGCCTCGGCTAGCGGCGCGCCCGCCTCGGCGTGGCCGGGGCTGCGGATCCGCCCGCGCTCGTGGGTGGTGGTGGCTGGCTTGCCCAGGTCGTGGCAGAGCGCGGCCAGCACCAGGGTGCGCCGCGCCTCGTCGCCTAACCCCTCGCGCTCGGCGATCGCGGCGGCGCTCTCGCACACATAGCAGGTGTGCATCCACACGTCGCCCTCGGGGTGGTACTCGGGGGGCTGCTGGCAGCCCTGCAGCGCCGCCAGCTCGGGGTAGAGCGCCAGCCAGCCGCTGGCATCTAGCGTGCGCAGCCCAGCCATAGGGTGCCGCGCCGAGGCCCACTTCTGCCACTCGCCCCAGATCCGCTCGCTGGCGATGCCCTGGGCCTGCGGCAGCAGGCTGCGGCACAATGCGGCTGTGCCAGGGTCGAGCTGGAACCCGAAGCGCGCCGAAAACTGCACGGCGCGCAGCACGCGCAGCGGGTCGTCGCCGAAGCTGTCGGAGACATGCCGCAGCCGCCCCTGGCGCAGGTCGTCGGCCCCGCCCCAGAAGTCGAGCAGCTCGCCCTCGGCGGTGATCGCCAGGGCGTTGATGGTGAAGTCGCGGCGGGCGGATGCCTCGCGCGGGGTGAGCGTGGGGTCGGGCGCGGCGATGGTGCCGCGCGCGCCCGCCACCGGGCGGCTGCGGCGCTGCGGCAGGGCCACATCTAGCGCCACGCCATCGGCCAGCTGCAGCTTGATCACGCCGAATGACCGACCGACCGCATGCGCGCTGCCCAACGGGGACAGCGCGGCGGCAAGCTCGGCTGGGCCAAGCCCATACACCTCGATATCGATATCGCTGTTTGGGCGACCCAGCAGCGCATCGCGCACCGCGCCGCCCACCAGCAGACCATAGCCCCCCGCCGCCGCTATCCGCTCCAGCGCAGGCCGGGCCAGCGCCAGCGCCGCCTCGATCTGCTCGGCGGGCTGGGTCATGCGACCTCGGCCACAGCCTGTGCGTGCTCGGCGTGCTCGCAGGTGGAGGAGTCGCACCACGACTGGCTCCAGGCCTCGATGGCCTCGATCACCGGGCTGAGCGCGCGGCCCTTCTCGGTCAGGCGGTACTCAACCCGCACCGGCGTCTCGGGCAGCACGCGCCGCTCGATCACCCCCACCGCCTCAAGCTCCTTCAGGCGCTCGGAGAGCATCCGGTCGCTCACCACCTGCAGCCGCTCGGCCAGCTCGTTAAAGCGCAGCGGGCCATCGATAAGCACTTTGAGAATAAGGCCAGTCCAGCGTTTCCCAATAATTTCTATGGCATGCTGGTAGCGCATACAAATCTGATCGCTATAACGCATCGTGTCGCTCCCGTTCCATGAGACTAGACCACATACGCGACCTTGCACATGGAGACATAGTGAATAGGTTCATACTAGCAAATCAAAAGTGACTTGACAAGGTAGATCTCTTTGTTATGTGCAGCGAATTCCGCTACCATCGGCCATAGCGGTGCCAAAAACACGTGTGGGGGCAGTGCCGCCTGCGCAGCACTGCCCCCACGAACGCTCTTGCAGAGGAATAAACGGAGTACCCGCCTATTTTTGGGGCACGCTAGAGAAGATCTTCGTCCATCCCGCGCCGAGCGGCCCCGTTGCTTGCGGCGGCGCGCTGCGGTGCGGCCCCACGCGCGCCAGCCACCTGAAGCTCCTCCTCGCCCTGCGGCTGGGCCGAGGTGTCCTCGCCAGCGGCGATCTGGGTGGATGTGGCCACCGACCACGCGATGGTCGGCTCCATCAGCGACTCGATGATCGGCACCAGCGGCTTCTTGATCCAGTGGGCCATCAGATAGTCGCGGGTCACAGGCTGGGGGATGGCAGCCACCACAGGGGTGATATCTTTGGTCTGCCCGCCGGTGCCGCGCGTCACATCCTTGCCGGGGCCGAGCGGGATGCTGCAGGCGTAGAAGGGCGGCTGCAGCTCGGGCTTGCCCTGCTGCTTGCGGAAGGCATCGACCGCATCCAGCACCTCGTACTGGCGGGCCAGCGCGGCGATGATGTCGCCCGTCAGCGTGCCCTTGGCCGTCACCAGCAGCGGCTCGGTGTAGCCCACCTCGGTCAGCTCATCCAGCAGCGCGCGGAAGCGGATCTGCGACTGCTGCCGCCCACCCTGCAGCGTGCGCCAGCCAAACGCGATCCCGAAGCGGTCGGCGCTGTGCTGCATCTCGGCGATGGTCTGCACGCCGTCGGCGATCACATACAGGTTCGCGGTCTCAACCGCCCAGTGCGTCACGAGGTTGCCGCTGCCGTGCTTGATCGTCACCTGGCTGAACCCGGCCTCTTGCATGGCCTCATCCAGGGCCTGCGAGCGCCCGGCCTCGGCCAGCCAGCCGGCGTACAGCCTGCGGTCGTTGGTCTGAAGCCCGGTCGCCCACTGCAGAAGCGGATCGGCCACGCGTGGCTGCGGGCGGCGCGCTGGCCCGCGAGAGAAGCTCACATCATCCATACTCGTACCTCTGTGTCTGTTTCTCCACCCTGTGCCCGCCGTATGCGGACGGTGTAGCCTACAGTATAGCACATGCGTGCTCATTTTCAAAGGTACCATTCTGGATCAATCTTGCGCCGCAGCCGCAATCTAGCCCACCAGCGGCGCGAAGAAGGTGCGCACCCGCTGGCACACCGCCTCGCCCTCGCAGTCGATCAGCATCTCGTGGCCGGTCTGATCGAACCAGGCCATCTCCTTCTGGCGCGACCCCAGCTTGTCGTACACGATCTGCGATGCCCGCGCGGGGATCACGCGATCAACCCGCGACCCCGCCACCAGCACGGGCGCGGTGATCTGGCCCAGCCGCCGCTCGACGCCGCCCACCGCCTGGATGACGGTGGCGAAGGTGGCGGTGGGGAACCACTCGTAGTTGCCGATGCCCTCGGCGTAGCGCGGGTCGGAGTAGCCGCTGTAGGGGTCGCCGCCGCCAAAGCGCGCGATGAACCGCGACAGCAGCGGGGCCAGTGGGGCCAGCCGGTTGGCGTAGCGCAGCGCCGGGGCCAGCACGGCCAGCGCCCGCACATCGGGGCGGCGCGTGGCCAGATCCAGCGTGATCAGGCCGCCCACCGACAGCCCGGCCACCACCACATGGTCCACCCTGGCCCGCAGCCCGTCGTAGGCGGCCAGCGCATCGGCCAGCATGTCCTGGTAGGTCGCGCCCACCATGTCCTCGGGCTTCGTCCAGTGGCCGCGCAGCTGCGGCAGCGACCAGGCCATGCCCAGCGATTCGGCCACCGGCACCAGCGGCGCGACCGTCGCCCGCGTGCCCGTGAAGCCATGCAAGATCAGCATGCCATACGAGGAGGTCATCGGCTTCACCTTTTGATACAAAGAGAACATGTCGCTATAATCAGACACAGCGGAAAGAATGAGCGCAGAAATGAGTCGCATATGCCAGCATGGCTTCAGAAACTGGCCCAGAAGATCACCGACGAGTACCGGCGGCGCACCCTGCGCGCCAGCCAGATCAGCGGGTACAACGTTGACCACTCCGCGCAGGCCCCCGCCGAAGAGGAGGACGAGGCCGAGATCGTGAACGTGCCGCGCGGCAAGGTTGTGGCCAAGCCCTAGCTGGCATGCCATGTGGCGCACCCCACAGGGATGCGCCACATGGCCACAGCGCTACTTGCCCCAGCCCTTCGGGTCGGCGGCCCACGCCTCCACCGCAGCCCGCTGCGAGTCGGCCAGCGCGCCATCTTCCGCCGCCACCGCCAGCAGGTCGGCCAGCGTGGCCAGCGGGGTCAGCGGCAGGTCGCGCTGCGCGAAGGCGGAGTCGGTCTCGGCCCAGCCCCAGGTGAAGATGCAGATCACGCCCAGCAGCTCGGCCCCGGCGGCGCGCACGGCGTCCGCCGCGTTCAGCACGCTGCCGCCCGTGCTCACCGTATCCTCCAGCAGCAGCACCCGTCGGCCCTCTAGCGGTGCGCCCTCAATCTGCTGGCCGCGCCCGTGGGCCTTGGGCTCGGATCGCACATAGGCCATTGGCAGCCCGCAGATCTCGGATGCCCAGGCCGCCCATGGGATGCCGCCGGTGGCTGGCCCGGCCAGCACCTCGGCCCCGGTCACGCGCTCGGCGAAGGCCTGCGCCACCACGCGGCGGGCCGCCACATCGCCCAGCAGCAGCCGGTTGTCGCAGTACACCGGCGACCGCAGGCCGGATGCGAAGGTAAAAGGCGAGTCGGGTCGCAGCAGCACCGCATGCGCGCCCAGCAGCGTGCGCGCCACCTCAGCAGAAGTTACTGGCATAGTTGCCCCTTATGGGTATCGAAAACGCTCATCGCCGCAATGCTAACATACCGCCTAGGGGGCCGCAAATAGCAGCGCAGATCGCTGCTAGGGCGGAAGATTTTTTACCACCAAGGGAGCAAAGAAACGCATGCACCACAAAGACGCGAAGATGCTAGAGAAAAAAGAGGGCGCATCCCTGATCCCCGATCAGGCACCGCAGATCGACCCACCACCGCCGCAGATCGACCCACCACCACCGCAGATCGACCCACCACCACCGCAGATCGACCCACCACCGCCGCAGATCGACCCACCACCGCCGCAGATCGACCCACCACCGCCGCAGATCGACCCACCACCACCGCAGATCGACCCACCACCGCAGATCGACCCACCACCACAGAAAGATGAAGCGATCCCTCCATCGTGTCTTCGGTTCTTCCATCGGGTCTTGTGTTCCTTGGAGTCTTGGAGTCTTGGTAGTAGAAGAATCAGCACTCTGTCGAGAACATAGAGACCCTAGCTCCGCCTCATGGCGTATTGTCGCAGGGGGAAGAATGCGCTATACTGCGCCCCTGTGCGAAAACGTGGAACTCCCGAAAGTCGATGCGCCCCGGCCATCGGCTTCTTTTGTCATGCAAAAAAAGGGAGCGCCGCCTGATAAACAACGAAGGAGGTCTGCACATGCGCGTCGGACTTGATTTTGGAACCACCAACTCCAGCGCGGCCATCTACCGCGATGGACGCATCTCGCTCCTCAACCTCGATCCGGTCAACGCCAGCCCGACGGTCATGCGCTCGACGCTGTTTATCACCCGCGAGGGCGTGCCCAGCATCGGTCGCGAGGCGATCAACCGCTTCGCCGAGGGCAACGTGGGGCGCGAGATCGAGTACGAGTGGCGCTACATCGGCGAGGCCGAAGTGACCATGGCCGAGGTCGGCACGGTGATGCAGTCGCTCTACGCCGTGGTCGACACCAACACGCCGGGTCGGCTATTCCAGTCGCTCAAGTCGCACCTGCGCGACTCCTCATTCACCGGCACCGATGTGTTCGGCACCCGCTACACGCTTGAGGCCCTGATCGGCATCGTGCTGAAGATGATCCTCACGCAGATCGAAAAAGATCTGGGCGAGAAGGTCGAGGGCATGGTGGTCGGGAGGCCAGTGCACTACGCCCACGATCCCCGGCTCGACGCGCTGGCGATCAGCCGCATGCGCCAGGCCGCCGAGCTGGCCGGGCTGCCGCCCATCACCTTCCTTCCCGAGCCGACGGCGGCGGCGCTGGCCTACGCCTCCACCGCCCACGAGCAGCAGCACATCCTGGTGTTCGACTTCGGCGGCGGCACGCTGGATGTGACAGTGATGCGGATCGACGGCAAGGGCAACCGCGAGGTGCTGGCCACCGACGGCGTGCCGATCGGCGGCGACCTGCTGGACCGGCGGATTGTGATGGGCAAGCTGCTGCCGCACTTCGGCGCAGGCGCGACCCTGGGCGCGCGCAAGCTGCCGCTGCCCGCCGTGCTGCTCGACCACCTGAGCGAGTGGCAGAGCATCGTCGACCTGACACAGCCGCGCTACCTCGACCTGATCGACGAGGCCATCCGCACCGGCGACAAGCCCCACGAGCTGCAGGCCCTGCGCACGCTGGTGCGCGAGAACTACGGCCTGCCTATGTACGAGGCGGTTGAGCGCGCCAAGGTGGGCCTCAGCGACGCGCGAGAGACGGCGATCAGCATGCACGTGCCCGGCATCGACTTCGACGAGCCGCTGGAGCGCTGGGATTTCAACCGCCTGATCGGCCCCGACGTGCGCGAGGTGGGGGCCTGCATCGACCGTGCGCTGGAGGCCTCGGGCAAGCGCCCCGCCGACATCGACGTGGTGCTGCGCACCGGCGGATCCTCGCGCATCCCGCGCTTTGTCACCCTGCTCACCGAGAAGTTCGGGGCCGAGAAGCTGCGCGAGATGGATGTGTTCACCGGTGTGGCCTCAGGCCTGGCCGTGGCCGCTGGCGAGGAGGTATTCTGGCGCCAGCTCGCCGAGGAGCAATCGGTCACACTGACGTAATCTGTGTATCTTGGTAGTAGGTGGCCGCAAAAGCTAAGCTGTGCTCAGAACTTCTGAAAGGAGCACAGCAATGGCACACAGCGAGCCGAACGACCTAGATGAGCCAGGCAACGACTGCCCCGAGCACGGCCCCTACGCCGACGACGACTGCCCCAAGTGCTAGCCAGCGCGGGCACGCCCAGCCCCAACAGAAAAGCCCTGCCACCGAGCTTGGTGGCAGGGCTTTCCTCATCGTCGCGCGGCGGGAGCTACGCGCCAAGCGTCTCGCGGTACACCGCCTCTTGGCCAAAGGTCTCCTCGACTGTCACCTCGATCGCCGTCAGGTGCCCTGCATCACCCAGCAGCGCCAGCTCGGCCACAAAGCGCGAGCAGAGGTACTGCGCCAGCATCTCGGCGGTGGTGTTGGGAATATCGAGCACCACCACGTCCTCGCCAGGAAAGCGGTACCAGCGCTCGGCAACCCGCACCACCACACCGCCATCGCCCTGCGGCTCCACCTGGATGATCGGGTTATTGCGCGGCAGCAGCATGCGGTGGTCAAGCTCATCGGCGATCCGCTTCATCATGCGCTTGAGCGTCACAAAGTTGAACACATAGGCGTTCTCCTCTACCGGGCCTTCCACCGTGACGCTCAGACGATAGTTATGGCCATGCAGCGGCTCGACCCGGCCCCCGTTGTAGGAGACAAAGTGACCAGCGGCAAAAATCAGATTATCCTTACTCACATGCACACAGAACTGGCCCATACACTCCTCGGCGGTTAGAACAACAAACCTACGGTCTCGGCTCCAGCGCCAGCAGCGCCCGCTCATAGTCGAGCGCCACCCTGCGAAAGCGCGAGAGTAGCCCGTTGCCAATAGTAACACGCCCAGCACCGCCCGCCGCGCACCCACCGCCCACCTGCGCATCGACCACCACATCGTGCAGCGCCCAGGGGCCAAGCCGCACCACGCCGCTGGGGCGCACCGCGATCTCTCGCCGCCCGCCGAAGTCGATCGCCTCGCATGGCTGCGCATCGGGCGGCGCACCGATGCCAAGCAGCGCCGCAGCCGCCGCGCCCATCGACAGATCGCCGTTCGAGCCGGTGTCGATCGCGGCGATCGGCAAGGCCACCCCATCCAGCTCCAGCCCCTGCAGCCCCGGCAGGTGCTCGGCAAACACCAGCGGCAGCACGCGCGCCGCACCGCCCAGCGCGCCTACGCCAAGCTCGGGGTGCAGCAGCGTAAGCTGGCGTTGGGCATAGTCGATATGCAGCGCCAGCTGATGCAGCACATTGTAGCCAAGCACCACATCCACCGGGAAGGGAAAAAAGCTGAGGTCAAGGGCTGGGGCAAATAGGTTGCGGATGGTCAGATCGCCCAGCCGCAGCCAGGGCAGCGTGGTCTCGGTAAAGGCCACCACCGTGCTCGCGCTATAGCCCTGGCCGCTGCCGCCCACGGGCAGGGCCAGCCGCCGCGCAAGCCGCACGTCCAGCGCCGATGGGTCGGTGCCGGTATCAATTAGCACCCACAGCGGTGTGCCGCCAGGGCCTACGGCCTTGCAGCGCAGCAGCTGTGGCTCGAAGGCAAATGCCACAGTGGTCGCGCCGCTTCGCGGGAATTCAAGAGATGTGCGATCATCCATGGGTGTGCGCCATGCTCAGCGAAGAGCAGGGGTAGCGCCCGACTTGCACTCCGGGGCGCGGCCATCGGCGGCTGCAAGGGGCATGGGCGGAAACAAAAAGCAGCCCCGAGAACCGGGGCTGCTCTGAAATCCTGAAAGGGCGGCGGCTACTGGCCGATGCTCTTCTGGAAGCATGTGCGGTGGTGGTACGTCTTGTTGCTGCGGCGGCCATCCATCACAACCACCATCTCGCGGTCGTTGCCGATGTTCTCGCCACAGTTGGTGCAGGTATGGTTCGTAGCGCGTCCGCTCTTGTCGCGGGACGTAACGTCCGTCTTTGACTTCTTCTCAGCCATTGCTTTCTTCGCTCCCGTTTTGAAAAAATTTGCTCGGCAAACAGGACACCATACTGTATGTCTACCGACGGCTTGAAGCATTATACCACATATCATAAACCTATGCCCAGAAGGTCTGGGGCAACCAAGGCCAATACATTCTCGTCCGGCAGCAGTTTTTACCACCAAGCCGCCAAGAGGCCACGGAAACACAAGAAAACGAAGACCACGAAGCCATGAAGGCGCGAGGGCAAGAGGGCAACTGGTTGCAGAGAGACATAGCGTGCTGAAGAGAACGGTGCCAATTTTCCCCAGCGCATCGCGTCTGGAGAACCCATAGCTCCGATGGCCGCAGCCCGGGCCTATGCAGTCTGGATACACAGACTATTTTTTACCACCGAGAAGGCAAGAAGAGAGAAATACGCACCACAAGGATGCAGCTGATTGAGATCAAGATAGTTGCTTTAAGCCAGGTTTGTGGTTGTGCTGCCATATTCATGCCGAAGCGTACGCGCGGCAAAAAGCGCTCTCCAATCATCACAGAATCCTCATTATCATGGCCGATTTCTTGCTGTATAGTAGTATCTATATACGTCATACCTGAACAATCCCTGCAACGTCTACTTCTGTTCTGGCGTATAATTGCTATACGCATCTACAAAAGCACTGCAACGTTGCACAGACAGACAAGCACGATTCTTGTAGCACGATCATGGGGTATCGCCCTGTCGCGGTATTGGTAGCGCTTGCAGGCACCGTCGCCCACACGCAGCTTCCTACTAGGCTCAGCTAGCACTCAGCACAACCCACCTGCGAGTGCGCCACCCTACGCTTGTGGCATCGCCCACATGCGCAATCTGGCTGCGACTGCATATCTCACACATTACTGACACAGCGCATTGGGCTTGGTATCAGGCAATTACATCGCTTCAACCATCATGGTCTTCACCATGGAGTTGCGAAGATGGTCGATTTAAAACCAACTAATAGCATTAGTAGAGCTGAAGCAGACCGCTACTTTTGGTTATTCCAGTGTTCGATACTGCTCCTATAATCCACTAAACAAAAGGCTTTGGGTGAGGATTTTCCAACAATCACTTTCATCTAGAAAATCGCAACCCAACGAAATAAATACGTTGCCTAGCTATACGCTTCCTTTTTTCTGCTCCTTACCAACTATGATCTCTCCTCTACGCATTTTTCTAGGGCTGATTCTCAGCACCTTGATCGGCTGGATCGCATATCGACGGAAATCGCTTACATGGGATGGCTGGATTGGAGCTGTTATAACAGGTACCCTAACTTTTGGGTTTGGAGGCTGGGCATTCGGCCTCACCCTGATCTTCTTCTTCACCACATCCAGCCTGCTTTCGCACTATAAACAGCGCAGGAAACAGGCCCTGGCTGGCGAAAAATTCGAGAAAGGCGGCCAGCGTGATTTTGCCCAGGCCATGGCAAATGGCGGGGTCGGCGCGCTGATCTCGCTGGCATTTGGGCTGAGCGGGGAGCCTTGGCAGCTGCTGCTGTTTGTTGGCGTGCTTGCGACCGTCACCGCCGACACCTGGGCCACCGAGCTTGGCATCTTGAGCAGCGCAGCGCCACACAGCATCCTGACCATGAAACCCGTACCACGCGGTACCTCTGGGGGCATCAGCCTTGTGGGCACAGCAGCTGGGGCGCTGGGAGCACTCGCCATCGGCGCATGTTTCGCGCTTATCACCTTGGTCGAGCGTGGAAATGCGCTGCTCTGGCTGCCGCTGATCGCCTGCGTGGGCGGCACCTGCGGCAACCTGGCCGATAGCCTGCTGGGCGCAACCGTGCAGGCTATGTACCACGACCCGCTGGGCAACGAGACTGAGCGCCCGGCAGCCCAAGGCGTCACACATTCCCTTGCACGTGGCTGGCGCTGGATGAATAACGACGCCGTGAACTTGCTCAGCTCGCTGATCGGCGGGATCGTGGCGCTCCTGCTGTATATGACGATATCTTAACGAATCTTCAACTTCCTCTTGCGCAAGAATATTTCTTGTGTCATACTATAGTTCTAGCGGTGTATTGAAGTACGTCGACGAGTTTCCATGGAGATACCAGCAACGCCCATTCTTCGTTGGGTGTTGATAGCTCGTTGTTGCCTTTTTCTCACCACCCGGTATTTCGCACCTTCATCCGGGCAACAAGCCAGCTGGCGGCCGCAGCCACGTCTCGCTGCTACGGCCAATCGTCAACGGCGATAGGTTCGACAGGCGGTATCCACGTATACCAGCCGCAATCAGATCGCCATCATACACGTTAGTAAAGAAGGGTAGACCAACAATGACTGTGCGTTCTAACAAGAATCGAACTACCAAACACAAAAACATCACGCGTGTTGATCAACCTTCAAAGAATACACATGGCTACAATGTTCGTATTCAATGGAAGGGCCAGCTCTACACGAAGTTCTTCAGCGATAATGTGTGCGGCGATCGCCTCGCAGCGCTTCACGACGCCATCGAGTGGCGCGACACCACCGAGAAGACCATCGGCAAACCCCACACCACCCGGCAGGTGGTCGGCCTCTCGTCGCGCAATAAGACTGGCGTGATCGGGGTGCGCCGCCGCAAGCGCGGCAACACCGAAGTCTACGAGGCCACCTGGATCACCGACGAGGGCAAGGTGGGCCGCACCACCTACTCGATCGCCCGCCACGGCGAGCGCAAGGCCTTCAAGCTGGCCGTGAAGGCCCGCATGGAGCACGAGTCGAAGCGCCAGCTGACGCCGATCGAGGAGGTGCACACCAACCGCACCACCCGCCCCAAGCGCCAGCCCGAGGCCGAGCCGCTGAAGGAGATCGCGATCTCCGAGGTACCGGTGGCCCCCGAGAACGAGTGGGCCGATTTGCCCGATTGGCCCGAGCTGACCCAGATGCTCAAGCAGAAGCGCGCATAACGCATACCTCCGCTGGAACAGAAACGAAAGCCACCTGCGAATATCGCAGGTGGCTTTTCTATTACAAATGTATCTCAACGATAAGCATTCTGTGATAAAAGCTGGTAGAAGCGCTTTCCATGAACAAGCTAGGCCCTACGGATGTGAGAGCAGCCTTTGGCTATGCAATTTCATCGGCTAGGGCTGCCAAAGCCCGCCCCGCATGCGATTCGGCCCGATCGAACGGCTACCCATCGATCAGCAGCCAACTGGCGATCTTGGGGGCGACGGGGTAGGTGCGCTCGGGCGGCAGCAGGCGGCGGGCCTTTTCGGCCTGGCCAGCCCGCAGCAGCGCGTGGATCTTGCGCACCTGTGGGGTGAGGTCGCGGATCTCTAGCACCCACTCCTCCACATAGCGCTGGATAACATGGCGACTGAGGCCGACCTGAATACTGCCACAGCCCATGTCAGCCCCACGGAGGGAGCGCTCGGGGTCCCACTGGATGTGGACAGCGGCCTGGGCAAACTGCTGCTGCCAGCGCTGGCTGGTGCCGTGGGCGGCTGGCTCGAAGCTGGTGAGCACACCCTGCTCCAGTGCGGCATCCCAGCCTGCCCGTGTGATCCGCACCGCCAGGATGTGCTCCTGGCCGGATTTCTGGCCCCAGTTGCTGCGCTCCATCAGCCAGAGGAACGAGGGCTTGATCCATGTCATGCGGGAAAGCGAGAAGGGCGGCACGAAGCGCTGGGCCTTGAGCGCCGCCTGGGCGATGGCTGAACCATAGGCCTGGTAGATAGTGATGCTCTGGGCGTCGTAGTCGGCGCGGATCTGGTTGGTGCTGGGCATAGGGGGTTGGCACTTGGGCAGGAAAAACACAAAGGCGGCAGACGAGTGGGTTATTCCCGTCTACCGCCTATGCGTTGGCTCCCCGACCTGGTCTCGAACCAGGAACCTACTGATTAACAGTCAGTCGCTCTACCATTGAGCTATCGGGGATCAGTTGTTGTTGTTCGCTTGTTTCTCTCTCGCTCGCAACGTGGGTGATTATACACGCAGCACCCGATCTTGTCAAATCGGCGGGAATAGCCCATCCAGAAGCCATAGCGGTGTGCCGCTGGGCGTGTATGCGAAGGGGCTATTGTCGCGGTTTTGGCAAAAAACGCTGCGGCCTCGCCCATCACGCGCGGGGGGGTGCGGGGTGCCGCTGGCCATGATCTGCACCGCAGCGACGAGGCTAGCATGGCCGAGGATGGGCTGTTTTTTCCCTGATGATAGCTCGCACCAGCGCCCCAGGTGGGGATTTGGGCGATAGGCTATAATGGAGACGAACAAGTGATCGACTGTTGGAGCCGACGATGACAACTACAGACCCTGCCGCGCGCGTGGCCGAGCTGACCGCGCAGATCCGCGACCATAACTACCGCTACTATGTGCTGGATGACCCCAGCGTGAGCGACGCCGAGTACGACGCGCTGCTGCGCGAGCTGCGCGCCATCGAGGCGGCGCACCCCGAGCTGATCGCGCCCGACTCGCCCACGCAGCGGGTGGGCGGCGCGCCCTCGGAGAAGTTCGCCAAGGTCGAGCACCCCGTGCCGATGCTCTCGCTGGGCAACGCGTTTGACGACGGCGACCTGCGGGCCTGGCGCGACCGCGTGCTGAAGCTGCTGGGCCAGGGCGCCGAGGTGGCATGGGTGTGCGAGCCGAAGATCGACGGGCTGGCCATCGCGCTCACCTATGAGCAGGGCAAGTTCCACCACGGCGCGACGCGCGGCGACGGCGCGGTGGGCGAGGACGTGAGCGCCAACCTGCGGACGATCAAGTCTGTCCCGCTCGCGCTGCAGCCCTCGGCCCCGCAGCCCAGCCGGATCGAGGTGCGCGGCGAGGTCTACATGCGCTCCGCCGATTTCGAGAAGCTGAACCAGCGGCTGGCGGCGGCAGGCGAGCGGATCGCGGCCAACCCGCGCAACGCCGCCGCCGGATCGCTGCGCCAGAAAGACCCGAGCGTGACAGCCACGCGCCCGCTGAGCTTCTTCGCCTACGCGGTGGGGCCGTTCGCGGGTGTGGAGATCGCGAGCCAGTGGGAGCTGCTGGGCTACTTCCGCCAGCTGGGCTTCCCGGTGAACAGCGACGCCCGCCGGTTTGAGGATTTTGAGCAGGCCCTGGAGTACTGCCGCGAGTGGATGTCGCGCCGTGACACGCTGGCCTACGAGGTCGACGGGATCGTGCTGAAGGTGGACAGCTTCGCGCAGCAGGAGCGGCTGGGCGTGGTGGGCCGCGACCCGCGCTGGGCGATCGCGTTCAAGTTCCCGGCCCGCGAGACCACCAGCAAGCTGGTGGACATCACCGTAAACGTGGGCCGCACCGGCGTGATCACGCCGGGCGCGATCATCGAGCCGGTGAGCCTGGGCGGCGTGACGGTGCGCAACGTGAGCCTGCACAACGCCGACTACATCGCCGAGCGCGACCTGCGGATCGGCGACTATGTGACGGTGAAGCGGGCGGGCGACGTGATCCCCTACATCGTGGGGCCGGTGGTGTCGCGCCGCGATGGCAGCGAGCAGCCCTGGACGATGCCGCTGACATGCCCGGCCTGCGGCACCGCGCTGGAGCGGATCGAGGGCGAGGCGGCCTACCGCTGCCCGAACTTCGCGATCTGCCCGGCCCAGCTGGTGCGCCGGATCGAGCACTTTGTCTCGCGCGGGGCGATGGACATCGTGGGCATCGGCGAAAAGCAGGCCCAGCTGTTTGTGGAGATCGGGCTGGTAAAGGATGTGGGCGACCTATTCCTGCTGGGGCGCGAGTCGTTCGCGGGGATGGAGGGCTTCGGCGAGCGCCGGATCAGCAACCTGCTGGCGGCGATCGAGGAGGCCAAGCAGCGCCCGCTGTTCCGCCTGATCACGGGCCTAGGTATCCGCTTTGTGGGCGAGGTGGCGGCCAAGGCGCTGGCGCTGCGCTTCGGGTCGCTGGATGCGCTGGCCGACGCGACCGAGGAGGAGATCGTGGCGCTGGAGGGCATCGGCCCGGCGGTGGCCAAGAGCGTGCGCCAGTTCTTCGCCATCCAGGCCAACCGCGATCTGGTGGCCAAGCTCAAGCAGCTGGGCGTGAACCCCACCGCCGCCCCGCAGCTGCCGCTGGCCAGCGCCGCGCTGGCGGGCAAGACATTCGTGATCACCGGCACGCTGCCCACGCTCAGCCGCGAGCAGGCCAGCGAGCTGATCGAGGCGAACGGCGGCAAGGTGACAGGCAGCGTGACCAAGAAGACCAGCTACTTGGTGGTGGGGGCCGACCCGGGCGGCTCGAAGTACACCAAGGCGGTGGCCCTGGGCATCGCGCAGCTCGACGAGGATGCGCTGCTGGCCCTGGTCGGCCCGCAGGATACCGCGCCAGCGGGTGACGAGCCAGCGCCCGAGGCCCCAAGCGCGCCGGACGGCGGCCAGATATCGATGGATCTGTAGGAGCGCCGCGATGTACACACGGGTGAAGGTCTGCTGCATCCGCTCGATGGAGGAGGCCCAGCTGGCGATCATGGCGGGGGCGGCGGCGCTGGGCTTCGTGTCGGCTATGCCCAGCGGGCCGGGCGCGATCGGCGAGGACATGATCGCCGCGATTGTGGCGACGGTGCCGCCGCCGATCGCCACCTTCCTGCTTACCAGCGCGCAGGATGCGGCCACGATCATAGAGCAGCAGCGGCGCATGGGGGCCAGCACCATCCAGCTGGTGGATGCGCAGCAGCCCGCCACCTACGCGGCGCTGCGCCAGGCGCTGCCCGGCATTCGCCTAGTGCAGGTCATCCATGTCGCTGGCGAGGCGGCGGTGGAGGAGGCGTGCCGCGCGGCGACTCATGTGGATGCGCTGCTGCTCGACCCGGGCGACCCCACGCTGCCGATCGAGCAGCTGGGCGGCACCGGGCGCGTGCACAACTGGCAGATCAGCCGCCGCATTGTGGAGCGCTGCGGCCTACCAGTGTTTCTGGCGGGCGGTCTCACCCACGAGAATGTGGCGGCGGCCACGCGCACCGTTGGGCCGTTTGCGCTGGATGTGTGCGCGGGCGTGCGCACCAGCGGCAGGCTCGACGCCGACAAGCTGCGCCGCTTTATTGCGGCGGCGGCACAAGTGAGCTGATGTAGCCCCAGGGCGCGGGCACGAAGCGAAGAAAGCGGGCTGGATGTATGTCCAGCTCGCTTTTTTCATGGGAAACATGGGGCTTGACAAACGGAACAATGTTCCATATAATCATTTCAAGAGGCGGAACGTGGTTCCATTTTACACACGCCACACCACTTTGGCAACCACCAGAATCGATAATGAGGAGAAGAATATCATGGACGTAGCAGGCAAGGTTGTGATCATCACCGGCGCTTCGATGGGCATCGGCGCTGCGGCGGCGCGCGTGTTCGCCGAGGCGGGCGCGAAGATCGTGCTGGCGGCGCGCTCGGCTAGTAAGCTGGAAGAGGTGGCCAAAAGCCTTCCGGCCCACGCCGAGCCGCTGGTGGTGCCGACGGATATGACCGACTCGGCGCAGGTGCGCGCCCTAGTCGATGCCGCACACGAGCGCTTCGGCCAGATCGACCTGCTGATCAACAACGCCGGGCAGGCGCTGGTCAGCGCGGTCGCGGAGATCAGCCCCGAGCGCTACCGCCAGATCATCGAGCTGAACGTGATGGGGCCGCTGCACGCGATGCAGGCGGTCATCCCCAAGATGCAGGCCCAGGGCGGCGGCGTGATCATGAACATCAGCTCGGGCGTGAGCAAGATGGCCATCCCGATGATCGGCGCGTATGCCTCCACCAAATACGCCCTCAACGGGCTGACCCTGACCGCGCGCAACGAGCTGGCGGGTCAGAACATCCGCGTGCTGCTGTTCCACCCCGGCCAGACCGCCACCGAGTTTGGCCATAACGCCATGATCGATGGCAAGCCCAGCTTCCAGGCCCCCGAGGTCGATCAAATCGACAGCGCCGAAGACGTGGCCCGCAAGATGCTGGAGGCCGCCACCAGCGAGGCCGCCGAGATGGCCATGCCCGCGCGCCACTAGGCCCGGCACACAGGCAACAAGCGGGCGGCCTGGCATGCCCAGGTCGCCCGCTTACCACGCCCACCGCTAGAACGCCGAGCGGATCGTGCCGCCATCCACGCGGATGGTCGCCCCGCTCACATAGGCCGCAAGCGGGCTGGCAACGAATGCGACCGCCGCCGCGATCTCCTCGGGGCGAGCAAAGCGGCCCACGTCGTTTGGCGCGATGGCCTGAGCGGCATTACGCTCCATCTCAGCCTCGTCGCTGCCCCAGCCGTGGGCTGCCGCCATGCCCACGAGCATGGGCCGCATCTCCTCGGTGAGCACCGCGCCGGGGGAGACGACATTGGATGTGACGCCGGAGCTGCGTAGCTCGCGGGCTAGCGAGACCGCCAGGTTGTGGCGGGCGGCCAGCGTGGCGCTGTAGTCGGGCTGCATGGCGTAGGGCTGCATGGAGAGGCCGCCGCCGATCTGGATCACGCGCCCCCAGCCGCGCTCGCGCATGTGCGGCACCAGCCGCTGGATCATGCGCACCGCCCCGATCACGTTGATGTTGTACTTCTGCGCCCAGGCCTCGGCGCTGGCCTCGGCCCATGAGGCCATGCCCAGCACCCCCGCATTATTCACTAGGATGTCGATCGGCCCGCCCGCCGTGGACGCCGCCGCCACCGCATCGGCCCCCGCGTCGCTGGACAGATCGCCCAGAGCTACACTGGCGCTGCCCCCGCTGGCGCGGATGGCGGCGGCCACCGCGCTGGCGCGTAGCTCGTCGCGCCCGTGCACCACCACCTCCGCGCCCTCGGCGGCCAGCCGCCGCACGATGGCCGCGCCGATCCCCGCGCTCGAACCTGTGACCAGCGCCCGCTTTCCTGTAAGCTGAAGATCCATTATGTCCACTCCCCTGTCGTCTCATCACCATTTGGGCAGACACATCGCCCGCACTTCGATGATATACTCACAGAGATACTAGGAAAAGATGAGCGTTGATCATAGGAGTGCTGCTCCTTGGCATGAGGGTAGCGCGCCGCGAGGGACACCATGAGCCAGCAGACCCAGCCACCGATCTCGCGCCTGCACGAGCTAGGCAGCTTCCTGCGCACCCGCAGGGCGCGCACCACCCCCGAGGATGTAGGCATGCCGCGCGGCGCGCGCCGCAAGACCCCCGGCCTGCGGCGGGCCGAGGTGGCGCAGTTGGTGGGCGTGAGCGTGGACTGGTACACCTGGCTTGAGCAGGGTCGGCCCATCCGCCCATCCACCCAGATCCTTGAGCGGCTGGCCCAGGCGCTACGCATGAGCGCCGACGAACGCACCCACCTGTTCCTGCTGGCCCAGCAGCAGCCCCCGCCCACCCAGGAGCAGCAGGATGAGGCCATCACCCCCGCGCTCCAGCGCTTCATCGATGGCTTCGCTGACCGCCCGGCCTTCGTGTCGGGACGGCGCTGGGATACCCTGGCGTGGAACGATGCGGGGTGCGCGCTGTTTGGCGAGTACCAGCAGCGGCGCGGGCGCGAACGCAACACGATCTGGAACATCTTCACCCAGCCTGCCTCACGGCAGTTCATCGTGGGGTGGGAGGAGGACGCCCGCATGCTGCTGGCCCAGTTCCGCACCAGCTGCGCGCGCCACCCCGACGACGCCCAGCTGGCCGCGCTGGTGCGCGACCTGCAGGAGCGCAGCCCCGAGTTCCGCACCTGGTGGCCCGACCACGAGGTGCGCGGCGGGCAGGAGGGGCGCAAACTGATCGATCACCCCGACGCGGGCTACATGGCCTTCGAGCGGCTCACCTTCCAGGTCTTCGACACGCCCGATCTCAAGGTCACGGTCTACACGCCGCTGGGCGAGCACGATACCCCGCGCAAGCTGGCCCAGCTAATCGAGCAGCGGCGGCAGCGCACAGGCGGCCCCGCGCCACAGGAGCATAGCCCCACACCCTCGCTCGGCGGCGACACTGTGGGGCTTTGGCTGGCCGCGTGCTGCGCCCGCGCCGAGGGGGCCTGGACGGCAAACAGCGCGGCTATGGCCTCCTACCGCCGCTGGTGCGCGGAGAGCGGCAGCGCCCCGCGCAGCCCCAAGGCGCTCGCGCAGGCCCTGGCAGCCCACGGCTTCACCATCGGGGTGAACCGGCGGGTGGTCGACGAGCTTGGGCGGCGGCGCATGACTCGCGGGGTGCGCGGCCTAGTCATTAGCTAGCGCTGCGTATGCGCTTGTACGCCGCAAACCGCATACATTCGGCGTAGCAGGGGTGCGTGGCGTATGCACATATATGCTCGTCGCGACCGCTTAGGGGCTCGTAGCGCATGCTGCTCAGCAAAAAAGCAGGGCCGGATCTGCATCCAGCCCTGCTTTTCTGTTTAAATACCTTGCGTCTTCGGATCTGCGCAGCGCTCGACCCTTCAGATCCTTGGTGCCTTGATGTCTTGGTGGTAAACCAAAGACTCCATGCTGCCCAGCCGCACCTACTGCATCAGCGGGATGGTCATGTAGCCCTCGGGCACGAACAGGCTGCCCTGTGTGGTGCCCTGCGGCGTCGACTGGCGCAGCCGCTGGCCCAGCTCGGCCCCGCCGATCTGGCCCGCCAGCGCCGCGCGGAACGCCCCGACCACCTCGGCCACCTGCGCCCCGCTCTCGTGCACGAACTCCAGCCGCAGGTGGCGGATACCCGCGCTCAGCCAGTCGGCCAGGTGGCGGCTGCCCTCCTGGGCCTCGGCCCCGAACACCGTGTTGCGGCAGCCCACGTCGGCCATCACCGGGTGGGCGCGGCCCTGCTGGTCGCGCAGCGCCACGCGGTGCTGCTCGCAGGGGTGCCCGCAGTCCTTGAAGCTGGTGCCCTCGGAGAGGAAGCGGCAGAACACGCAGTGCTCGGTGTGGAACACCGGCAGGTGCTGGTACGCGATCACCTCCACCGCGCCCGCGCCCACCTCCTGGGCCAGCGCGGCGATCTGGGCGGCGTTCAGGTCGTGGGTCGGCGTGATCCGGCCCAGGCCAAGGCCCAGCATGGTGCGCGCGGTCAGCGCGTTGGCCGCGTTCAGGCTGAAGTCACCCACCAGCTCGGGGTGATCCTCGGCCTGGAGCGCCTGCAGCAAGCCGGTGGAGCGCACCAGAATGGGGCAGCCAAGCTTCAGCAGGAAGCGCACGATCTTCTGCTCGCTGGGCTTCAGCACGCGCGGGCTGGCCACCCGCGCCGCGATGCCGCGCTCTAGGATCTGCTCCACCGCCGGGCGCAGCCCGTACAGCTCCAGGTAGTCCAGCGTGATGCTGTCCGGTCGCATGTCCAGCGCGGCCTCTAGCTGCTCGGGGGTGCGCACCAGCAGGTGCAGCTGCGGCGCGGCAGGCGCGGGCGCGGCGGCGGGCCGCACGGCCAGCGCGGCATCCAGCGCGGCCTGCGGGCTGGCCGTGGGCGTGGCCCGCGACGCGCCCTGGGCAGCGGCCAGCCGCTCTACCGCCTCGCGCCGCAGCTGGTTCAGCAGCGAGCTGGGCGCGAAGGGGCTGCCCTGCGCATCCAGCGTCAGCTCGGCCAGCGCGTAGGGCGTGCCGCCCAGCCGCCCCAGCTGCTCGCTGGCGCTGGCCTCATCCAGGGCGTGGTTCTGGGCCGCGCCCAGCGGCTGAGCGGAGGCCACGGTCACAGCCACATACGGCTGGCGCTCCAGCGCAAACGTCACGGTCAGCGGGCTGCCCACGTGGGCCACCACGTGCGCCCGCAGCGGCTGGCGGCTCACCGGCGCGGCGGCCTCGATATAGGGCCGCACCACCTTCTCCAGCTCGGGGTCGTGGCTGCGCCACACTAGGTCGCCGGGCTGGATGCGCCGCGTGTCGATGGCCCCCGGGCCAAAGCGCAGCTCGACCATGCCCTCGCCTGCCGCGTCGGCGTAGTAGACCCGCCCGCCCTCCTCGCGCTCCTGGGGGCTGCGCCAGTCCGCCGCGTCGAACACCACGCCATCCCCGGCCTTGATCGGCGCGGCCTCGCTAGCTGGCTCGGTCTCCAGCAGCACCGAGCTGCCACGCACCGCCACCACGCTGCCCATCAGCACGCCTCGGTGGCGCGGCGCGCGCCCGCGCACCACCTGCTGGTGGTTGGTGCCGCCGATAAAGTGCGGCCCCAGCCCGCGCGAGTAGACCTGCTCCAGCTGCAGCTCCTCCTGCGGCGTGGCCGAGAGCGGCAGCCCGGCCCAGGCCTCATCCACCGCCTTGCGGTAGGCGGCGGTGGTCAGCGCCACATAGTCGGCGTCCTTGTAGCGACCCTCGATCTTCAGCGCCGAGACACCCAGCCGCACGATCTCGGGCACTTGGTGCAGCGCGTACATGTCGCCGGGCGAGAGCAGGTAGCGCGCGTCGCCCAGCGGCCTATGCTCGCCATCCACCAGCAGCTCGTAGGGCATGCGGCAGGCCTGGGCGCACTGCCCACGGTTGGCGCTACGCCCGCCCCAGGCCTCGGATGAGAAGCACTGCCCCGAGTACGACACGCACAGCGCCCCATGCACGAAGATCTCCAGCTCGCAGTCGGTCTGCGCGCTGATCGCGCCGATCTCGGCCAGCGACAGCTCGCGCCCCAGCACCACGCGGCTCACCCCGAAGCTGCGGGCCAGCTCCACGCCCTCCGCCGAGGTGATCGACATCTGGGTCGAGCCGTGCACATCCAGCCCGGGCGCGATCTGGCGGGCCAGCTGGGCCACGCCCACATCCTGCACGATGATCGCATCCACCCCGCAGGCCGCGATCTCGGCCAGCGACTCGGCGGCCTTGGCCAGCTCGTGGTCGAACACCAGGGTGTTGAAGGTGACGTAGCCGCGCACGCCGCGCAGGTGCAGCGTGCGCATCACCTCGGGCAGCTCGGTGAGCGTGAAGCCCACCTTGGCGCGGGCGCTGAAGTGCTTGAGGCCAAAGTACACTGCGTCGGCACCGGCCTCGATGGCGGCGTGCAGCTGCGGCCAGTAGCCCGCCGGGCTCATAATCTCGGGTTTGATCTGCTTGTTCATGGGGCGCGTGCCAGTCTCTCGTTTCGCTTGGTTTTGTTATTCGACTGGGTAGTATAGCAGATACGCCCGCAAAACGCCGACCCCACAAAGGCACACGGCAACCAATTACCACCAAGACTCCAAGGCTCCAAAGGGGAGGAGACAAATACCACGAAGATGCGAAGGCGCGAGGAAACGAATAACCACCAATACTCCAAGACTCCAAGGCGGGAAGGGGAATTCGGGCAACCGCTAACCTTGAGAACGCGAAAGCGCGAAGGGGAAAACAGCCCAATTCACCACCAAGACACCAAAAGCACACCGCAACATAGAAAAAGCGCCAGCGCCAACCCTACCCACCCGGCCCATGCGGCGAAGGTGCCGCTAGCGTTTTGATGGCCATATGCACGAATACCAGCCACCAGCTTTCAGCATAGGAACGCTCAAAATTGGGGGTTCCAAGGGGGCGTAGCCCCATGGCGGGGTTACTAGGGGCTGGCCCCTAGTCGCCGCCCGCGTAGGGCATCCACCCAGTAACCATGAGAACCCAACATCATCGAGGCCGCAACGGTCGGCCCGACCGCGCAACACTGCACGCATTGCCTACGGTCGGCCCGACGCGGAACCGCCCCAAAAGTGACATCTGCGCAGGCAGCAGACCCACAGAGCTGGAAAAACCAGCCCGCCTCGTGGGGGCCGGGCCTCGTCGCTGCGGTAGGGATCATGGCCAGTGCCGCATCGCCGCGCCTTCGCTGGATGGGCGGGGCCGCATGCCCGCGCCCGCCGCCAGCCCGCAGGGCCTCGCCCCTCACGCGGCGGGGCCGCCCCCGCGCCGCCAGACCGCTTTTCATCCCTGCTCGCCCGCCTCATTTGCTTACCCCTTCGCGCCTTCGCGGTGAAAAGAAACCGCAGATCATGCACCCGCCACCCCGCTCGCCCGCCGCAATTGCTTACAACTTCGTGTCTTCGCGCCGTCGTGGTGAAGAAAAACCGATCTTCTCGCTTGCAATCTCGCCTATCTTCGCGATACACTTAGCCCAGTCAAAGCTTGTGCGGCACGGCCCAGCCGAGCGCCGCTGAGAGGAAGCAGCAATGTCGGACCTGATAGGCCAGACTTTTGGCAGCTATATACTCGAATCGCTGATCGGCAGCGGCCCCAACGGGCAGGTCTTCCGCGCCCGCCAGGTACGGCTCAACCGGCCCGCCGCGATCAAAGTGCTGAGCGCCCGGCTCTCCGAGCTGCCCGGCAGCGCCCAGCGGTTCAGCGCCGCCATGCAGCGCGCCGCCAACGTGCGCGGCGCGCACATCGCCGACATCGAGGATTTTGGCGAGCAGGGCGGGCGGCTCTACACCGCCATGGAGCTCTACGAGGATGGCTCGCTGCGCACCTTCCTTCAGAAGCGGATCGGCCAGCGCGAGCAGCGCGAGCTGGCCCAGGCCCTTGAGATCGTGCGGCAGGCCGCCGAGGGCCTGCACGCCGCCCACGCGGCGGGCTTCGTGCACGGCCACCTGCGCCCCGAGAACATCCTGACCCAGCGCCGCACCCAGGGCGGTGCCG
The DNA here is from genome assembly GCA_009268125.1 of Chloroflexia bacterium SDU3-3. Taxonomy (NCBI): domain Bacteria; kingdom Bacillati; phylum Chloroflexota; class Chloroflexia; species Chloroflexia bacterium SDU3-3. The sequence goes on from WBOU01000010.1 coordinate 224,209, forward strand.
AGACCTGGCGCGGGCGCGTGGGCGACATCGGCCTGCTGGAGGCGGCGGGCAGCGCGCTGCAGGTCAACCTGGCCTACAGCACCCCCGAGCAGACCCAGGGCGTGGCGCTCACGCCCCAGAGCGACATCTACGCGCTGGGCGTGGTGCTGTACGAGGTGGCCACCGGCTACGTGCCCTTCGCGGTGAAGACCCTGCAGGACGCGCAGGCCAAGCACGGCAGCGCCGCGCCCGTGCCGCCGCGCATGGTGCGCCAGCAGATCGCCCCCGAGCTAGAGGCGGTGATCCTGCGCTGCCTGGCCAAGGCCCCGGCCCAGCGCTTCGCCAGCGCCGCCGACCTGGCCCAGGCCCTCGCGCCCGTCATCCGCGCCAGCTCGCCCGCGCAGACGGTGCAGCTGCAGTCGGTGCCCACCGTGCAGCTGCCCACCGAGGGCCAGCCCACCCAGCAGATCGCCGCCGACCCCGCGCCCTCGGATCAGCAGGCCACTGTGCGGGCCAATGTGCCCGCCGCCCAGCAGCCCACCGTGATGGCCAGCAACACCCCGCGCGTCGACCTGCTCGACCGCCAGGGCGCGCCGGTGCGCGGGGCCGACCTCACCGGCAGCGGCCTGACGCTGGGCCGCGCCACCGACAGCTCGATCGTGCTTGAGCACGAGCAGATCTCGCGCTACCACCTGCGCGTGGACTGGAACGGCCAGACCACCACCATCACCGACCTTGGCTCGGCCAACGGCACGCTGCTCGACGGGCTGCGGCTTCCGGCCAATGTGCCCGTGCCCTGGGCCTACGACAAGCTGGTGCAGGCCGGGCCGTTCACGCTGCGGCTCTCGCCGCCCTTCGGCGCGGCCCAGGCCCAGCAGCCCAAGCCCGCGCTCGACCCGCTGCTGCAGGGCATGCTGGGCGCAGCCGCAGCGCCGCAGCAGCAGACCACCCCGCCCCCGGCCCAGACCACCCAGTCCTTCAGCGCCGCGCTCGCTGGCCCGCCGCTGCGGCTGCTGCTTGAGCAGGATCAGCTCACCATCACCCCCGGCCAGCGCGAGGTGCTGGGCCTGAGCGTGGTGAACAACACCGATCTGCCCGAGAGCGTCACGATCACGGTCGAGGGCGCGCCCGGCATGTGGGTGGGCGTGCCCCAGCAGGCTCTGCAGGTGCCCGCGCACGGGCGCGCGCCCATGACGCTCACTATCGGCGTGCCGCGCGACCCCGAGAGCCTGGCGGGCGACTACCAGATCCTGGTGCGCGCCCGCGCATCCTCGGGCGAGACGGCCACGGCGCGCGGGCGCTGGGCGGTGCTGCCCTTCACCGCATCCAGCCTCAGCCTCTCGCCCCGCAAGGCCAGCGGGCGGCGCGACGCGGGCTACCAGCTGACGGTGCGCAACGATAGCAACCAGGCCGAGAGCTTCCTGCTGAGCGCCGAGGACGACGCCCAGGAGCTGCTGTTCAGCTTCTCCGAGGATACCGTGACGCTGAAACCGGGCGAGGCCGCCACAGTGATGATGATGGCCGAGGCCCAGGGGCGGCTGCTCGGCGGCGACGACACCTTTGTCTTCACCGTCAACGCCCAGGCTGGCAGCGAGAAGCCAGCCGCCGCCACCGGCCAGTTCACCCGCAAGGCCGCCATGCCCCCGGCCGTGCCGCTGGTGGCGCTGCTGCTGCTGGCGCTGGCTGTGGTGTTCTTTACGCTCAACCGCCCCAGCGGCGGCAATTCGGCAGGCGTGGCCACCAGCACAGCTGTCACCACTGCGCAGCCATCGCCCACGCCGCTGCCCTCGCTCACACCCACGCCCGAGCCGGGCGCGCCCAGCTTCACGGTGTTTGACGTGAGCCCCAGAGCGGTGGCGTCAGGTCAGCCTATCACCATCACCTGGGAGGTCGCCAATGCGCAGAGCGTCGACTTGCTCGTCAATGGGAACGTGGTGGCAAACAATCTGCCCATCAGCGGCAGCACCCAGTACCTGATCAGCGGCAACACCGACATCACCATCAAGGCCGTGGGCGGCGGCAAAGAGACGGTGCAGACCATCCAGGTGCTGATCGCCACGCCGGTGCCGCCCACCGCCACGCCCGTACCGGAGATCTCGCCCACGCCGCTGGCCAGCCCTACGGCGCTGCCGCCCACCGCAACGCCCATCCCCACCGCCACGCCCGAGGGCGCGCCCACGGCCACGCCCACATCGGCCCCGGCCCCGGCCAAGGATGTGAGCCTAAACGACGGGGCCACCCTGGCCCACTGGTCGAGCAGCACATCCGATGCGGTGACCTTCGGCAAGCCCAACCAGGGCGCAGACGCAGGCGGCTGGGCCGAGACCCAGGGCCTGGCCCAGCTAGAGCACAGCTGGGTGCCCGTGACCGGGCTGCTCTACACGGTGCCCAGCGCCATCGACAGCGGGTTTATCATGGGCGAGTTCGAGCTGAACAGCATCGGCCAGGGCCAGCACTTCCTCGCCGAGGTGGGCTTCCCCAGCGGCACCAAGAACACCACCATGCAGGTGCAAGTGATCTTCAATGGCGAGATCATTTTCGACCAGCAGAAGACGGCGGACGGCAAGCTGATGACTATCGACGCCGATCTCTCGGGCTTCGCTGGCCAGGGCGGCACGCTGGCCCTGCATGTCGAAAATGTCGAGAACCCCGGCAATGTGGGGCTCTACTGGTCGAACCCGCGCGTGGCCACCAAGTAGCAGAACCACGGCGCACAAAGCGAGGGCGGCGGGTGTATGCCCGCCGCCCTCGTCTTTTATCTTCGCCAGCCCGCGCCTAGGCCTGATCGCCCACGTATAGGGCAAACAGCCGATCCAGCGTGGTCGCCGGGTCTTCGCACAGCCCGCCGTGCACCGGCGCGGGCTGGATGATCGTGCTGCGCGGGGCCACCAGCCAGTGCCAGCGGTCGGGCTGCGGCAGCGCGCCGATCGGGCCAGTGCCCCGCCCGCCCGCGCAGATCTGCGGGATGGCCCGCAGGTGCGCCTCGATGTCCTCGCAGTCGGCCCCGGGGGCCACGCCCAGCAGCCTGGCACGCACCAGCCCCACCCGCGCCGCCAGAAAGCGGCGGCTGCGGCAGTAGAGCACCACGCCCGCGTTCACGCTCTCGCCGCGCTCGATCCGGGGCACCACGCGGATCACACTATAGTCAAACGGCACGCGCTCGGGCACGGTCAGCCTCCTCAGCAAACAGGCGCGGCGATTCCAGCCGACCAAGCAGATACGTCCGGTATGTGGCCCGCGCCTCGCCCGCGCTGGCGAAGGCGTGATCCTCGGCCAGCCAGGCGTCGGGCACTAGCGCCAGCGTGGCGTCGATCACCTCCGGCGTGAGCCGGGGCGCGAGCGCGGCGTCGGCCTCGGCCAGCGCGGTGGCCTGGGGCAGCAGCACGTGGTCTTTAATCTGGGCGAAGGGCAGGCGGCTGCGCTGCTGCCAGTTGTCCCACGAGTGGTGCACATACAGCGCCGCGCCGTGGTCGATCAGCCAGAGCTGGCGGTGCCACAGCAGCATGTTGGTGTTGCGCGGCGTGCGGTCCACATTCGTGGTCAGCGCGTCGAACCACACCACCGCCGAGGCCAGCTGGGGATCCAGCGCGGGGGCCACTACCGGATCGTAGGGCAGCGAGCCGGGCAAGAAATCCAGCGCCAGATTCAGCCCGGCGCTCTTCTCGATCAGGTCTTTTATCTCGAAGTCGGCCTCGTTTCGCCCCAGGGCCGCGTCGACATCCACAAACACCAGCTCGGGCACGGGCAGGCCCAGCGCGCGGCCTAGCTCGCCCACCACCAGCTCGGCGATCAGCGCCTTGAGGCCCTGGCCCGCGCCGCGAAACTTCAGCACGTACATCCCGTCGTCGTCGGCCTCGATCAGGCCGGGCAGCGATCCGCCCTCGCGCAGGGGGGTGACATAGCGCGTGGCGGCTACAGTTCGCAGGGGCATGGTTTCCTACCCATGGTTGGATAATGCGGCAGCACAGCGCGCCGCTGCGGTATTGTACCGCGCGGGTCGCGCGCCGCGCCGCCGCCGAAGGTCGGATCTAGTCGCGCAGCGCCGCCTCGATCGCATCCAGCGCGGCGGCATCCAGCGACACCTGGGCGGCAGCCACGTTGTCGTCGATCTGCTGCGGGCGCGTCGCCCCGATGATCGCGCTGCTCACGCCGCCCTGCCGCAGCACCCAGGCCAGCGCCAGCTGGGCGCGGCTCACACCCAGCCCCTCGGCTATCGGCCTGAGCGCCCGCACCTTGGCAATGTTGGCCTCGGTCATGAAGCGCTCCTTGGCCCAGCCCTCGCGGGCAAAGCGCGAGTCGGCGGGCAGGCCGTCGTCATACTTCCCAGTGAGCATGCCCTGGCCCAGCGGCGACCACACCACCAGCCCCAGGCCGTGCGGCTCGGTCACGGGCAGGATCTCCTGCTCCACCCGCTCGCGGTAGAGCATCGAGTACTGCGGCTGCTCGGTCTTGGGGGCGTACAGGTTGCGCTGGTCGGCGATGGCGCAGGCCTCGGCGATCTGCTCGCCGCTCCACTCGGATGTGCCCCAGTACAGCACCTTGCCCTGGTGCACCAGGTCATCCATCGCCCGCACCGTCTCCTCAATCGGCGTCTCGGGGTCGGGCCGATGGCAGAAGTAAATGTCCAGGTAGTCGGTGCCCAGCCGCCGTAGGCTCTTCTCCACGCTCTCGAAGATGTGCTTGCGCGAGAGGCCGCGGTCGTTGATGTCGTCGCTCATCGGCCAGAACACCTTGCTGGAGATCACCAGGGTATGGCGCGGGTAGTCCTTCAACAGCACGCCCATCTGCTTCTCCGACTCGCCGTTGCCGTAGATGTCGGCGATGTCGAAGAAGTTGATGCCCTGCTCATAGGCGCGGCGCACCGTGGCGCTGGCCGCATCCTCGGCAACCTTGCCCTCGCCATAGTTAATCCAGCCGCCCAGCGCGATCGCGCTCACCTTCATGCCAGCGTCGCCAAGCCTTCGGTACTGCACAGCTTGCTCCTTCTCGCTTGCTTATGTCATCTGCACTACGGCCCATGGGGCGGGAGCGCCGCCCCGCTAGGCCAGGGCCTGCTGGGCCAGGGCCAGCGCGCCCAGCACACCCGCGCGGTCGCCCAGCGCAGGCGGCACCACGTAGCTCTCGATCTGCTGCTCGATCTGCGGCATGCGCACATAGCCGCCCAGCACCCGCAGCAGCTCGGCCCGCAGCATAGGGAACATGCTCGGCTGGTGCATCACGCCGCCGCCTAGGATGATCCGCTGGGGCGAGAGGGTCAGCACCAGGTTGGCGCAGGCCAGGGCCAGGTAGTGCGCCTCCAGCTCCCAGGCCGGGTGGTCCGGCGGCAGGGTCTCGCCACGCTGGCCATAGCGCCCCAGCAGCGCCGGGCCAGCCGCCAGACCCTCAAGGCAGTCGCCGTGGTAGGGGCACGCGCCCGTGTAGGGGTCGCGCTGGGGGTCGCGGGGCAGCAGCATGTGGCCGATCTCGGGGTGCAGCAGCCCGTGCAGCAGCCGCCCCTGCACAAATACCCCGCCGCCGATGCCAGTGCCCACCGTGATGTACACGCACGACTCCAAGCCCTGCGCCGCACCCCAGCGATGCTCGCCCAGGGCCGCCGCATTCACATCGGTGTCAAAGGCGACCGGCACGCCCAGCGCGCGCGCGAACACCCCGGCCACCTCGGTATTTGTCCACCCCGGCTTCGGCGTGGTGGTAATATAGCCATAGGTCGGCGAGCTGCGGTGCAGATCCACCGGGCCAAACGAGCCGATGCCCAGCGCCGCGAGATCCGGCATCGAGCTAAAGAATGCGACCGCCTGCCCCAGCGTCTCCTCGGGGGTGGTGGTGGGGAACCGCACAAGATCGCGGATATCATCCGGGCCGGTCCCTACCGCGCACACCCACTTCGTCCCGCCCGCCTCAATTGCTCCATAGAGTGGCATACCATGACCTCCCTGTCACTGTCCATCTCGCCCATTATAGGCCACTTTAGCGCGAAACCAAGCGCATGTTCGCACGTATTGAATAGAGCGCAGCCACCAAAGTGGGCAGGTGCGGCTATGCCTCCTCAATATAAAACAGACTTCCATCACTAGCTGGGCCAGGTGGCGCAGGTATCGGGAGACGTGGCGCAGGTATCGGGAAACGTGGCGCAGGTATCGGGAAACGTGGCGCAGGTATCGGGAAACGTGGCGCAGGTATCGGGAGACGTGGCGCAGGTATCGGGAAACGTGGCGCAGGTATCGGGAAACGTGGCGCAGGTATCGGGAAACGTGGCGCAGGTATCGGGAAACGTGGCGCAGGTATCGGGAAACGTGGCATAGGTATCGGGAAACGTGGCGCATCACCACCATCCAAAAGCAACTATTGGCAGATGACAGGCGGCAGGCGTCTTGCTACAATCTAGCACAAGAAGCCATCGCGCCGCCGCTGCATCACCGCTCGCGCTGGCGGCACCCGCCTTGCCACAGGCACCGCAGCACCAGCATCCGCCCATAGCACAAAGGAACGACCCTTGGATGTAGCCGACACCTCCGCCGAACGCACTGCCGCACCCAGCCCGCTCCGTCGCCGCGCGCTCCAGCTCCTGCAGATCGTGGGGCCAGGCCTGCTGATCACGGTCGGCTCTATCGACCCTGGCAACTGGGCCACCAACATGCAGGCCGGTTCAAGCTACGGCTACACCCTGCTCTGGGTCATCACGCTCAGCACCGCCATGCTCATCCTGCTGCAGCACAACGCGGCCCACCTGGGCATCGTCAGCGGCTACTGCCTCTCCGAGGCGATCTACCGCTACATGCCGCGCTGGCTGGCCTACCCGGCGCTGGGCAGCGCCATCATCGCCGCCGCCTCCACCGCCCTGGCCGAGATCATCGGCACCGCGATAGCACTCCAGCTGCTGTTCCACCTGCCGCTGGTCATCGGCTCGGCGCTCACGGCGATTGTCGCCATGGTCATGGTCTTCACCAACTCATATGCGCGCATCGAACGCTGGATCGCGGCGTTCGTGGCGCTGGTGGGAGTCAGCTTCATGATCGAGCTGCTGCTGGTGCCCACCGACTGGGGCCAGGCGCTGGTCAGCTCGTTCAACCCGCAGGTGCCGCCCAGCAGCATGGTGCTGATCATGGGCGTGCTGGGCGCGGTGGTGATGCCGCACAATCTGTTCCTGCACTCAGAGATCATTCAGAACCAGCGCGTCAACCAGCAGGGCGAGGCCACCATCCGCAGCAGGCTGCGCTACGAGTTCCTCGACACCCTATTCTCGATGGGCATCGCCTGGGTCATCAACAGCTCGATGCTGATCGTGGCCGCCGACACCTTCTACCGCAGCGGCACCACCGTGACCGATCTGGCCCAGGCCGCCGCACTGCTGGTGCCGATCGCAGGCCCCGCCGCCGGGCTGCTGTTCGCGGTGGCCCTGCTGTTCGCAGGCCTCGCGTCCAGCATCACGGCATCGATCGCTGGCGGCACGATCGTCTCGGGCCTGATCGGCCATCACGCCGACAAGAACAACCGCATCACGCAGGTCGGCATCGTGCTGGTGATGGGCGTGGCGTGGCTGGCGACGCTGTTCATCCAAGATACCTTCCAGGCCCTCATTCTCTCGCAGACGCTCCTGAGCATGCAGCTGCCGATCACGGTGGCCTGCCTGCTCTACCTCACCTCATCGCGCCGCGTCATGGGCGAGCACCGCAACCACGGCATCGAGGCCACGCTGCTCTACCTGATCGGGGCGGTGATCGTGGTGCTCAATATCATGCTCATCGTCCAAAATTTCCGCCCCTAGCGCGCTCCCCGGCGAGCGCGGCATCATGATGCAAAGGATGATTGATGACAACGACCACCGAAGACACGAGGCCAGCCTACCTGCTGCCCGCCACCGATGTGCTGGCCACCCTCTCCAGCGACCCGCGCCAAGGCCTGAGCAGCGAGGAGGCCCGGCGGCGGCTCGAACAGCACGGGCCAAATCGCCTGCCCGAGGAAAAGGCCACCCCGGCCTGGCAGCGCTTCATCGCGCAGTTCCAGAACCCGCTCACGGTGCTCCTGCTGATCGCCACGGTCATCTCGCTCGTGGCCTGGATCATCGAGCACGAGGAGCCAATCCCCTTCGAGACCATCACCATCCTGGCTATCGTCATCCTCAACGCCGTGCTGGGCTTCGTGCAAGAGGCGCGGGCCGAGCAGGCGGTGGCGGCGCTACAGGCCATGGCCGCGCCCCACGCCCGCGTGATGCGGGATGGCCGCCAGAGCGAGATCGACGCCAGCGAGGTGGTGCCGGGCGACATCATCCTGATCGAGGAGGGCGACACCATCCCCGCCGACGGGCGGCTGGTTGAGGCGATCGCGCTGCGCGTGGCCGAGTCGGCGCTCACCGGCGAGAGCACCTCGGTCTCGAAGGAGATCGCGCCGATCACAGGCGAGGCGGGCATCGGCGATCAGACCAACATGGTCTTCAGCAGCACCGCTGTCACCGCCGGGCGAGGCCGCGCGATCATCACCGCCACCGGCGAGAAGACCGAGATCGGCAAAATCGCTGGCACGCTGCACCGCACCGAGGCCGGGGAGACCCCGCTGCAAAAAGAGCTGGACAGTGTGGGCAAGCTGCTGGGCATTATCGTGGTCATCATCGCTGTGGTGATGGCCGCCACCATCTTCCTGGTCGACCGCGTCACCGATCTGGCCGACATCGTCGAGGTGCTGCTGCTCGCGGTCTCGCTGGCGGTGGCCGCCGTGCCCGAGGGCCTGACCGCGATCACCACCATCGTGCTCTCGCTCGGCATGCAGCGCATGGTGAAGCGCAACGTGATCGTCCGCAAGCTCTCCTCGGTCGAAACGCTCGGCTCGACCACTGTGATCTGCACCGACAAGACCGGCACGCTCACCAAGAACGAGATGACGGTGCGCGCCATCGCCACCGCCCACGGCCAGGCCGACATCGCCGGCACTGGCTACGCCCCCGAGGGCGAGTTTACCAGCGGCGGCCAGGCCATCGAGGACGAGCAGCATCGCTACGAGATCACGCGCCTGCTGCGGGCCGCCGCGCTAGTCAACAACGCCGAGCTGGTGCAGGAGGAGGGCCGCTGGAAGATCCAGGGCGACCCCACCGAGGGCGCGCTGATCGTGGCGGCGCGCAAGTTCGGCATGGAGCTAGAGGCGCTGGAAGAGCGCTTCCCGCGCCGCGACGAGGTGCCCTTCACATCCGAGCGCAAGATGATGACGACCGCCCACCGCGACACCGAGGGCAGCGACGAGATGCGGCTGGGCGCAAAAGGCGCGCCCGACGTGCTGCTGGCGCGCTGCACCCACCACCTGGTGGGCCACGAGGCGCAGCCGCTGAGCGAGGATCTGCGATCCAAGATCCAAAACCAGATCGACACACTGGCCCACCAGGCCATGCGCACCATCGGCGTGGCCTTCCGCAGCATCCCGCAGATCAAGACCGGCGACCTCAACGAGTCGTTCGAGCAGGAGCTGGTGTGGCTCGGCGTGCTCGGCATGATCGACCCGCCCAGGGATGAGGCCCGCAAAGCCATCGGCGAGGCGCAGCAGGCGGGCATCCGCGTGATTATGATCACCGGCGACCACCCCAACACCGCAGCGGCCATCGGCGGCGAGCTGGGCATCATCAAGCCAGGCGAGCGCGCCATCACCGGGGCCGAGCTGCAGAAGGCCGACGACGCGGCGCTGGGCGCGCTGGTCACGCAGCACTCGGTCTTCGCACGCGTCGCCCCCGAGCACAAGCTGCGCATCGTGCAGGCGCTCAAGGCCCACGGCGAGATCGCCGCGATGACTGGCGACGGCGTGAACGACGCCCCCGCGCTGAAGACCGCCGACATCGGCGTGGCCATGGGCATCACCGGCACCGATGTCTCCAAGGGTGCCGCCGACATGATCCTGACGGACGACAACTTCGCATCTATCGTGGCCGCCGTAGAAGAGGGCCGGTCGATCTTCGCCAACATCCAGAAGTTCCTGCGCTACCTGCTCTCCTCCAACATCGGCGAGGTCTTCGTCATGTTTTTCGGCGTGGTGCTCGGGGGCCTGCTCGGCCTCACCGCCGAGGAGGGCAGCGTGATCGTGGTGCCGCTGCTGGCCACCCAGATCCTCTGGATCAACCTGCTGACCGACTCTGGCCCGGCCCTGGCCCTGGGCCTCGACCCCGCCGACCACGGCGTGATGGGCCGCCCACCGCGCGACCCGCGCAGCCGCGTGATCACCCCGCTCATGTGGTTTGACATCGTGTTCGTCGGCATCATCATGGGCATCGGCACGCTGCTCGTGATGGACTGGTCGATCCCCGGCGGCCTGATCAGCAGCGCCGCGCCCGGCAGCATGGGCTACGCGCGCACCATGGCCTTCACCACGCTGGTGTTCTTCCAGCTCTTCAATGTCTTCAACGCCCGCCATAGCCTGCGCAGCGCCTTCGCGCACCTCTTCGACAACATGTGGCTGTGGGCCGCTGTGGCGCTCTCGGTGGTGCTGCAGATCATCGTGATCTACACGCCGCTGCTGCAGACCGCCTTCGGCACCACGGCGCTCAGCACTAGCGACTGGCTAATCTGCATCGGCGTCGGCAGCATCGTGCTCTGGCTCAACGAGCTGAAGAAGATCGTCCTGCGCGGCATCGCGCGCGGCGGCAAGGCCCAGTGGATCAGCAATAGCGAGATGTCATAGGCCATAAGCTGCTCAAGCTAGCCCCCGATGCCTCGCGCGGCTTTGCGCGAGGCATTTTTATGGCCGCACGCAACCCCGTGGCACGCCAGTTGCTTTAACAAACAGCAGAGATGCAATGCGCAGACGCGCAGAACTAGTTAAGGAGACCATCATGATCAACTTCATCCTGTGGCTGCTCTTCGGTGCTTTGGTTGGCTGGCTGGCGAGCCTGGTGATGCGCACCGATGCGCAGCAGGGCGCGATCCTCAACATCGTGGTCGGCATCGTCGGCGCGTTCCTGGGCGGCCTGCTCTTCAGCTTCCTGCCCGGCTCGAATGTCAACCTCAACGATGGCAACTTCAGCCTGTGGTCGCTGTTCGTCTCGTTCATCGGCGCGGTCGTCCTGCTCGGCATTGTCAACCTCTTCAACCGTGGCCGCGTCCGCTAACCACATGGCCAAACAGAACGCACCGGCGGGGCGGCATGCTGCCCCGCCGGTTTTATGCCCGCAGCCACCTGTAAAGCAATCATCGAGCAGCGCACACTGATAGCATTTCGGTGAATAACAATCCCCCTGGCATATACCAGGGGGATTGTTTTGCATTGCGACGGTTTGAATACATTAACCAATAGCGGCGTGCGTTGAGGCAATAGTGCATCGTTTGTTTATTTCTGGTTGATGAATACGCACGTAGACTGTTGAATCAGCCCATATAAAGCTATATATCATTGACTTCGCACGCATGCTGCCCTATGATTCTCACACCAACGACTAAAGAATATTTCCCAGCAATCACTAAGGAAAACCAGAACGCCGCGGCCTCTATATATTCAATCAATCGAAGCCTACCAGCGTGATAACAAAAGATTGCCAGATAATCTAAGTGTATTAGTGCCAATCGATCTTGTAGAACTACCGAAGGGAACAAATGGCAGCGATCTCGATTACCGGTTGGAAGGAAAAGATCGCTACACGCTCTGCTTCAGTAGGCGTGGTGGTAGCTGCTGATATTTCTCGTATCTTTCCTGCAGGGACTGCACTGTCCAAGCTCCCGAAAACTACGATTGCCGCGTGGGAACCCAACACCGAAAGAACACCTTATGTCTCGTGGATTCCGCAAGAAGGTCGCAAAAAGCATCGACCCTTATCTCACCGCAAAAGGCTATGCCCTGAGCAGTGTTCACACGCTCTACGATTTGACCTATCGTAAGGTGATGGGGAAGTGGTTCATCTTCATCTGTTTTCAGGCGAGCACACTGAACAGCAATGGTGAAAAAGGATTCTATGTTCCAACGATGAGGCTTGTGTACGACCGGCCCAATGCGCATGAGATCAGAGATGCGCAAGGCCGTTACATTGCAGGGAGCTTGCAGAGCGGTATAGGGCGCGGCTATAACCCGTTGTGGTCCTATGCCTCTGATGAGCAGCTTGAGCTGGTGCTAGCGGAGATTAAGCACCAGCTTGATGAGCACATCCCCTGGCTTGAGGATGAGGCAAACACGCTGAACTATACATAGCGCGTATGGATTATTGAGTGACCGTATGAGTAAGGCAATGAAAAACCCACGAAAATATTCTGCATGCTTTGGAAGGATCACCCTTCTTATCGCGCTGCTGCTCTGCGCATCCTGCCAGCGCGACTATGGCGCGAAGGGGTCGCTCCGTGGGCACGATTTTTTCCTGCTCCAATTCCCTCAGCAGGGCGAACGTCAGGAGCTGCTCTCAGTAGCAAATGATGGCGCTGCTATCCGGACCTATAAAGCCCCTCGCTACAATCTCCTGCAACAGACGCAGCTTCCTGATGCGACGTGGCAGGAGCTTGTGGCATTGCAGCAGCGCTGGTGCGCGGAGTCGTCGCAGGGTGCCATGCGCACCCCCGATCCGGCGAAAATCTCGGTCCTTTTTCAGTGCAGCTCCCTCAGCCTCAACAGCCCTATGTATTACTTCACACCCGCCGAGCTGCCTGCGGTGGTGCAGCAGGTCATCGCGATTGTCCCGCTGGAGGAGTGAGGTAGCGGGTGCGCAATAGGGCCTTCGCGAGAGACGGCTCCCCACGCGAGCGTGGGGAGCTTTTTTTGCACCATCCGGCCAACCCGTGGCACGCCAGTTGCTTTAATGAGCAGCAGAGATGCAATGCGCAGAGGCGCAGAACTCGTTAAGGAGAAACTACCATGATTAACTTCATCCTGTGGCTGCTGTTCGGTGCTTTGGTCGGCTGGCTGGCGAGCCTGGTGATGCGCACCGACGCGCAGCAGGGCGCGATCCTCAACATCGTGGTCGGCATTGTCGGCGCGTTCCTGGGCGGCCTGCTCTTCAGCTTCCTGCCTGGCTCGAACGTCAACCTCAACGACGGCAACTTCAGCCTGTGGTCGCTGTTCGTCTCGTTCATCGGCGCGGTCGTGCTGCTCGGCATCGTCAACCTCTTCAACCGTGGCCGCGTCCGCTAGTCCCAAGGGCAGGTGAAATACACGGGCGGGGCAGCATGCTGCCCCGCCTTTGTTGGCCCCGTCGCCCGCAGGCTTCACAATTGCTTAAAAATCCGCCTCGGCGCGGCGGGCAGCAAAACCGCACTATTGCGCATCGCAGCGCGCTAAAGTGGCGAAACGCGACCGATTTGCACGATTCGACCCTCTATGGTATAGTACTCCACGTCGCCGATGGGTCTCGCAGAAACGCAGACACGGCGGCCGAGCCAACAAAATACCGCGAAACGCGCTGTGGTATGACACCGCAGAGACGTCGCCAGGTCGTTGTAGCGGCACCACGCGTGCCCACCTACTGCCTCCTGGTTTTTTGTTGCCAAACCATGCACCTGTACAACTGAATCGTGATGATGAGGTGAGCCAATTATCGCCCGTCCTGGGTGGCACGGAAGTGCTACACCAGCGATGAAGAGTTTGATCCTGGCTCAGGACGAACGCTGGCGGCGTGCCTAATGCATGCAAGTCGCACGCGGTGCCTTCGGGCACTGAGTGGCGAACGGCTGAGGAACACGTGGGG